>DASRJV010000294.1:0-12836 GCA_035649295.1 Propionibacteriaceae bacterium | reverse complement strand
CAGCGACCGAGGTACGCCTCGACTTCGACCTCGACCAGATGGCCAGGATCGGCGAGCCGCGCCACCTCGACCATGGTTGTCACCGGCCGAATATGGCCGAGCATTTCATGGTGCGCGCGTCCGACCTCGGCCTGCGAGGTGATGTCGGTGACATACATCCGAGTACGTACCACCTGCTCCGGTGCCACACCGGCTGCCCTTAGAGCGTCGAGTGCAATGCCAAAAGCAGCTAGCGCCTGCCGGTATGGGTCACCGGGATGGAGCACTCCCTCGAAACCGGTCGCTGTCGTGCCAGCTGTGATAGCCCAATCTCCAGCGACCACCACGCGCGAGTAACCGTATCTGGCCTCCCAGGGCGCCGACCCAGCGAATCTTGTGATCACCACAGCGATACCTTCTGCCACAATGTCGGCCATGTCCACCGAAATGACATCACGTTCGCTGTTGATCAAGATCACTTGCGGCGCTGAAGCAGCCGAGCGCGCGAACCAGGCGTGGACCGTCGCCGCGATGGGCGTCGCTGCCGGAGCTTCGGTATCGGTCTGGCTCACCGGCGAAGCGGTGTGGTTCGCCGTGCCTGGGAGACAGCCCGATCTCGAGCTCCCGTTCGCGACGCCGGTCGCAGATCTGGTGGAAACTGTCAGGCTCGGCGGCGCGATCACGGTGTGTACCCAGTGCGCAGCGCGGCGCGAGCTTGGCGAGGCCGATCTGGTCGAGTCAGCAACGATTCAGGGCGCTGCGAGCTTTGTCGAGGCAGCGCTCGGTGACAATGTTCGAGCGCTGGTCTATTGACGCTTACTGCTGAAGAAGGACGGTCAGCTGGTCGACGTTGATGTCTCCAGGCTTGGCGCCGTTAGTGGCCGCCCGTCGAGCCAGTATGGCGAGTTGCTCGTTGATCGGAGCCTCCATCCCAATCCGGTGCGCGATCATCACGATTTCGCCGTTGAGATAGTCCGTTTCGATGTTCCCCGTGCCCCGTTGCAACGACTGCCAGGTCGATCCGCCGACGAACTCGTCAACTCCAGCCACCGGCTTCAGGGTGAAGCCCGCCGCCCGGGCGGCGGCCTCCTCCTCCTCGCCGATGTATGCAATTCCGGCAGCATCGAGTACTCGGCGTGCCTCGGCCTCGGCGTCGGCGACCAGCGGGCGCCAATCTCCGCTGCAGGCTACCAATGCCTGGAAGACGTTCCCGATATTGCTGATCAACTTGCGGTACTTCCACGACATCACATCCTCCGGCAGCGGAACATCGAAGTTGGCGGCCACTAGATCGGTGGCAACCTGCTGCAGCGTTTGATCATGATCGTTCGCGGGCACCCGGCCGATATGGAGCATCCCTGATTGCGGAGTGCTGCGAATGATCACTTCTCCGGGCCTCAGGTGCACCACCGGCATCCAGACGCATATCCCGTAGACCCGCCGAAAATAGCGATGGGCCATTGCTTCAGCAGCTACCCCATTCAGCGCAATGAAGATCGGCAGATGCTCACCTGCAGTGCCAATAGGGCGAGCGTTCTGGTACACCGGGGCGTCCGCCCAGGTCACAAGCGCCTCGTTCGCCTGATGCGTCTTTGTCGCGAGGATCAGGATGTCGTCGCCGCTGAGCCCGATCTCCTGTGGCCCGCCGATTCCAAGAACAGGATGAGTGACGTCCTCGTCGGGCGTACGCAACCGTAAGCCATGCTCACGCAAGGCCGCCAAGTGGTTGCCGCGGGCGACAAGCACGACATCGCGTCCAGCCAGTACGAGGCGACCGCCGAGCGCACCGCCGACCGCCCCTGCGCCCAGAATGATGTAGCGAGGCATGTTTCTCACCGTAACCTGGCACAGTTGTGGCTCATGGACGTGCGGCTGAGTTTCCGTGATCTTGAACCGGCCGACCTGGACGATCTGGATTGGTCAGGCGGGCCGGAGCACATCCGTGCAGTGGCTGAAGCGCTCGAGGCCTCGTACGCCGGGGAGGTCGCGTTGCTGGTGGGTTGCCTGCCCAACGACCGGCTGATTGCCATCGGTGGCGTGGATTTCCGGCCATCGGAGGATGCCGGCAGTATCTGGATGCTGGCGGTGCACGAACGGTTCCAGTCCCTGGGAGCTGGAGCCGAACTGATCGCTGCCTTGGAGCGCAAGATCATCGATCATGGTCGACCCCTCGCCAGGATGCTGGTCGAGCACGACAACCCAGGAGCCAGGGCGCTTTATGAGCGTTTGGGCTATTCGGAGGCGTGGCCGACGCTCGACAGCTGGCCGGTAGCAGGGGGAAAAACTTACGTGACTGCCTGCACGATCATGGAACGCAGGCTGGTCGAGTTGCAAGGTCCGGATGCGCTGCCCGGCTAAACTCCGAGCCATGTCGCTGTCCTTCATCTTTGCGGTGCTGCTGATCTGCGGCGTCGCCGTCCTCGGACTCATGCTGCTGATCATGCTGGTCCGGCTCATGTTCGGTTCGGCTGCACGTTCCGGCGGTTGAGCAGATGTCGTTCGAGCTCTCAGCGGACCTGCATCCGGATCTGACGCCTATTGCCTGGATGATCGGTCGTTGGGAGGGCAGCGGCAAGGCAACATATCCGGGCACTGAGGACTTTGATTTCGGACAACAGATTGACTTTGCCCACAATGGCGGCAACTACCTGCATTACCTGTCACAGATGTTCGAAGTCGATGATCAAGGGCTGGCGATTCGGCCGCTGGGCATGGAGACCGGTTTTTGGCGGCCGCAAAGCGATGGCGACCTGGAGGTCGTGATGTGTCACCCGGCCGGTTATGCCGAGGTGTGGTATGGATCGATCGTCGGACCCAAGATCGAATTGGTGACCGATGCGGTGGTGCGCACCGCCTCCGCGGAGGAATATGCGGCGGGTCAGCGGCTGTACGGCAATGTTGCTGGGGATCTGTTGTGGACCTTCGACAAGGCCGCACATGGCCACAGTCTGCAGGCCCACATGTGGGGTCGGCTGCGTCGAGCCTGATGACGTCAGGCCGCGAACTCAGCCGCCTGTCGCTGAGGTGGGAAGAAAAGCATGAACGGGAGTGCTGAAGCGACATGACCGCAGTAGTGGCCGAAACCGGACCAGATGTCGGTGTGCCCTGGCACTACGGCGACCCGATGCGCGAGCAGCGGTTGCTGGCTGGTGGCGAAGGTGTGGTTGACCTGTCCCACCGTGGTGTGATCGCGGTGACCGGTCCGGATCGGCTGACTTGGCTGCACTCGCTGACAACGCAAGATCTCGAGGGGCTCGAACCGGGCCGCGGCGTAACCGCGTTGGTGCTGTCGCCCCACGGCCACATCGAACACGTGTTGTACGGCGTGGACGATGGCGAGACCTTCTGGGCGCACACCGAACCAGGCACAGCGCCAGCACTGGTGAACTGGCTCGACAGCATGCGGTTCCTGATGCGAGTCGAGGTAGACGACAGGAGCGACGATTACGCGATCGCATGGTCCGCTGGACAGGTTGCCGGCGACCACCGTGTCCGGGTAGGCCCGGACTCCCTTGGCGGCCGAGAACTGTTCGTGGCGCGTGGTCGACTTGGAGACGTCATGAGCAGCGGTCTACGAGCGGGCACCTGGGCGCTCGAGGCTCGCCGGATCGCTGCCGGCGTACCCAGGATCGGCCTCGACACCGATCACCGCACCATTCCGAACGAGATCGGGCTCCTCGGCGTCGCCGTCGACCTGGACAAAGGTTGCTACCGAGGCCAGGAGACGGTGGCGCGGGTCCACAATCTCGGAAAGCCGCCGCGGCGACTGATCCAGCTGCATCTGGACGGCAGCGTCGATGCGCTGCCGGCGCCTGGGACCGAGCTGTTGCTCGACGGGCGCGTAGTGGGCTTCGTCGGCGGCTCGGCACGCCACTTCGAACTCGGCCCCATTGCGCTGGGCCTGATCAAGCGCGGCACGCCCGTCGAGGCTCCGCTGACCGTCGATGGCATCGCAGCAGCACAAGAGCCCCTGGTAGATCCCGACATCGGCCTCCACGTACGCCCGACCCTCTGATCACTCGGGCCCCTCCAGCAATTTGCCTCTGATCACTTGGCCCTCTGACCACTTTCGCCCTCTGACCACTGGGGCTCCGACCAGCGAATATTAGGCGCCGAGTTCGGCCAGGGTTTCTTTACAGGGCCGTATCTCGCCTACTCGTTCCGCGGCACCCAGCACTGGACCGCTGGCGTGGATGTCCAGAGTTTCATGATCAAATCCGAGGCGCTTGAGTACCCCTGCCATGGCGACGGGACGGGCCCTTGGATTGCCGTCACTGATCTTGATCGCCACGCCGCGGCCGTCGGGCAGCCCGACCGCGTATACCGACTCAGCGCCCGCTTTGGCCATCAGACCGGGAACTGCGCGGTGCAGCTCGAGCTCGTCGCGTCGGGTGCCTGACACATACTCCGGATGACTCCGTATCGCTGTCGCGACGCGATGCTCGGCGCCCTCGGATGCGCTGGCGATGCTCCCAAATGCGCGGGCCACGGCATAGAGGGAGATCGCATACAGTGGCGCGCCGCAGCCGTCAATCGCGAGATTGGTCGCTTGTTCATGAGCAAGATCATCGATCGCTTGCACAATCGCCAGCTGCGTCGGATGATCGGGATCGCGGTAGGCGGAAACGTCTCCGCCGTTCAGAACAGTGGTTCGGATCATCCCGGCGTGCTTTCCCGAGCAGTTCATAGCAAGCGAAGACTTCGCCACGCCGTTGCGAATGGCGTCCTCCCTGGCATGCTGGTCGAGCGGCCACTCGGCAGGCATCTGCAATGCTGACTCGTCGAGCCCCGACATGGTAAGGATGCTCAGGACACCGTCAAGGTGGAACGACTCGCCCGAATGCGATGCACAGACCAGCGCGAGCAGCTCCCCATCAAGATCAAGACCGGCCCGCAACATGCCCACCGCCTGAAGCGGTTTGTTGGCGCTGCGCGGATACATCGGGGCGAAATCGGCACCGACGGAGGAGGCCAGACGCCCGTCGGGATTCGTGATGGCCACCCGTCCGCGATGGACGCTTTCAACGAAGCCGTTACGGACGACCTCCACCAGTACCGGATCCGATTCGAAAGGGCTGCCCACGACCTGACCCTACGCTTTGATCACCCGCGGAGCGCCGGCGTTCTGCGGTGGGCGAACGCACTTCTGGGTTATTCCGCGGAGGGCCTCGCCACGATCTAATCTTCATGGTGTGAACTGGCATGAGTACGATGCCGCGCTGTTCGACCTGGATGGCGTGTTGACCCCGACGGCGGAGCTGCACATGCGGGCTTGGCAGCAGCTCTTTGTCGACTTCCTCACCAAGCGCGGCATCGACCAGCCCTACGTCCAAAGCGATTACTTCAACTACATTGACGGCAAGCCGCGCTACGACGGCATCCGCGCGTTTCTGGCGTCGCGAGGCGTTCAGCTGGCCGAGGGTGATCCCAGCGACGGTCCAGAGGTCGAGATCGTTTGCGGACTCGCCAACCGCAAGAACGAGTTCTTCATCGCACTCTTGCGAGAAGAGGGCGTCCGACCCTACGCCGGGTCGGTACAGCTGCTTGATCATCTCGCGAAGCGCGGCACCAAGGTCGCGGTCGTGACGTCGTCGCGCAATGCATCTGCGGTGCTGGATGCCGCCGACCTGCGGCCACGATTCGGTGTGGTCGTCGATGGCAATGTCGCCGCGGAAAAAGGTCTTCGTGGAAAACCGTCCCCCGACACCTTCGTTGACGCCGCGGACCAACTCGGCGTACCAGTCGAGCGCGCCGCGGTCTTCGAAGATGCAGTCTCCGGAGTCCAGGCAGGCCATGCCGGCGGCTTCGGCCTGGTCGTCGGGGTCGACCGCGGCGTAGGCGCCCAGCGGCTGGCCGAGTGCGGCGCCGACCTCGTCGTTGCTGATCTTGCCGAGCTGGTGTCGTCATGACCCGCCGCAGTCCCGACGATCCGATCGGCGCCGCCGACCCGCTCAACCGGCACCGTTTCCCGATCGACGAGTGGAGGCTCACCGAGGCGGAATACCGCCCAGATGATCTTGGTGTCACGGAATCGCTGTTCGCCGTTGGCAATGGCTATCTAGGCATGCGCGGCAATGTCGAAGAGGGCAGAGAGACCTTCTTTCATGGCACCTTCATCAACGGCTTCCACGAAACGTGGCCGATCCGGCATGCCGAGGAGGCCTTCGGCTTCGCGCGAGTAGGCCAAACCATCGTCAATGTGCCTGACAACAAAACGATCAAGCTCTACGTCGACGATGAGCCGATGCTGCTGTCGGTTGCCGATCTTGAATCGTACGAGCGCTCGCTGGACTTCCGCGACGGCGTGCTGCGTCGCAACATCGTCTGGCGCACGCCGGGCGGGAAGCGTGTCAAGGTGTCCTCGACTCGCATGGTGTCATTCACCCAGCGCCACCTGGCGATCATGACCATGGAAGTCACGATGCTCGACGCCGAGGCTCCGGTGGTGATCTCCTCCCAGACCCTCAACCGCCAAGATGGGCGCGATGAGTACCACGTGCGCTCCGCCGCCATGGGGACCGGGGTCGATCCGCGTAAGGGTGTGCCCTTCGAGACCCGAGTGCTCGAGCCGCAGAGCCACTGGTGGCAAGATCAGCGGATCATCCTCGGCTATCGCTGCGCCAACTCCAAGATGACTCTTGCCGTCGGAGTTGATCACCAAATCATGACCGATAACGACTATCGCACCTTTACCAGCGCCGATGAGGACACCGGCAAGATGGTCTATCGGGTGCAGGCCAAGCCGGGCCAGCCGATCAAGGTCACCAAGGTTGTTGCCTACCACACGTCGCGTGGAGTGCCGTCTCGCGAGCTCGTTGACCGCTGCCGGCGAACCCTCGATCGTGTGCACGAGCACGGTGTGGAGCCGGAATTCGCCGCCCAACAGGAGTGGCTGGACAAGTTCTGGGAGCGCTCCGATGTCGTGGTGCATGGTCAGCCGGCGCTGCAGCAGGCGATTCGCTGGAATTTGTTCCAGGTCGCTCAGGCCACGGCGCGCGCCGAACAGTCCGGAGTACCCGCCAAGGGTGTGACCGGCACGGGCTACAGCGGGCACTACTTCTGGGACACCGAGATCTTCGTGGTTCCGTTCCTCACCTACACCTCGCCGCAGATGGCGCGCAGCGAGCTGCGTTTCCGTTACAACATGCTTGGTGCCGCTCGGCGTCGGGCTGAAGAACTTGCCCAGAGCGGTGCGCTCTTCCCGTGGCGTACGGTCAACGGCGAAGAGGCATCGGCCTATTACGCGGCCGGCACAGCGCAGTATCACATCGATGCCGACATCGCCTACGCCCTCTGCAAGTACGTAGCCGCCAGCGGTGATCAGGACTTCATGAATCGCGAAGGCGTGGACCTTCTGGTCGAAACCGCCAGGCTATGGGCGGATCTCGGCTTCTGGCGCGAGAACGGCTCTGGGAGCCGCAGCTTCCATATCCACGGGGTGACCGGACCCGACGAGTACACCACAGTCGTCAACGACAACCTCTTCACCAACGTGATGGCCCGATTCAACCTCGCCAAGGCAGCCGAGCTGCTCCGTCAGCTGAAGCGCGACCCGTCGCGCGCGTACCAGCGCGTGGTGGAACGGCTGGAGATCACCGACGAGGAAATCGAGGAGTGGGCCGCTTGTGCGCAATCGATGTCGATCCCATACGACGACGTCACCGGGATCAACCCTCAAGACGCGCACTTCCTTGATCGGGAAGTCTGGGATCTGAAGAACACACCGCCGGAGAAGCGGCCACTGCTGCTGCACTACCACCCGCTGGTGATCTACCGATTCCAGGTGCTCAAGCAGGCCGATGTGGTGCTGGCCATGTTTCTGCAAGGTGATCATTTCAGCAACGAGCGGAAGCGCAACAACTTCGAGTACTACGACCCCATCACCACTGGTGACTCGACGTTGTCCGGCATCGTGCAATCGATCATCGCCGCCGAGGTCGGCTACCGCGACCTCGCCCTGCGCTATTTCTATAACGCGCTGTTCGTGGACCTGGCCGACCTGCATGGCAACACCAGCGACGGGGTCCATGTGGCCTCCACTGCTGGAGTGTGGAACATCCTCGCCTACGGGTTCGGGGGGTTGCGCGACTACAACGGGAAGATCACCTTCGATCCCCGCTTGCCCGCGTCATGGCCCGGCTTGACCTTCCAGATCACGCTTCGCGGCACTCGAGTCAAGGTGGACCTGACCAGCCGCGAGATCGCCTTCACGGTAGTGGAGGGGGAAAGCGCCGAGCTGGGCGTTCGCGGCGAACATTTCACCGTCTCGGCTGGCAAGCCGGTATGTGTGCCATTGTCTCACCAAGGCTCCCCCATAGAGAGCCCATTCCCGTCGAAGACCGTCGATCGCCGGCCCGATGGGACGCTGATCACCGCGTCGGTACCGCAGGCCGTCGTATTGGGTCGATAATCCGGCGCCACCGATCTGCAAGCTGTGAGCTTGCATTTGCTTGCAATTGCAAGCACACTGGAGTACGTGGTAAGAATCCGGAGTCCCAAGATAAGCGAGCAGCTTGGCTCGCTTGGCGAGTTCATTGCCAGCCAGCGCCGCATGGCTCAGTTGTCGCTGCGTCAGCTCGCCGAGCAAACAGGCATCTCCAACCCGTATCTGAGTCAGATCGAACGGGGACTCCGCAAGCCGTCGGCGGAAGTGTTGCTGCAGCTGTCAAAGGCTTTGCGTATCTCCGCCGAGACGCTGTACGTCCGTGCCGGAATTCTCGATCCGGATGACCATCCTGGTACGCCGGTGGAGATGGCCGTGCTAGCAGACAGCGCAATCACCGAGCGGCAGAAGCGTGTCCTCATCGATGTGTACACGTCGTTCGTCAAGGAGAACGAGAAGGCCACGACGAATGGGAAGCCCCGCAATGACTACGCCAAACACAACCAAGAAGGAGAAAGCGATGGCGCAGAAGGAAACCTCACCTGAGGCTCGTAAGTCGGCCCTCGAGTCCGACTACGCCGCACTGTACGCGGTTGCCGGCCTTACAGATGCGCTGGCCGACGCGCTCAAGGGTGCCCTTGCCGACACGCAGCAGAAGGCCAGTAAGCGGTTCGACGAACTGCAGAGCAAGCGCCCTGAACTGAGCAGGCAAGCCAAGGCGAGCGCCGAAGAGGTGCGTACATTTGTGATCACACTGCCGGAGCAGTTCAAGAACCTGCCCGAAGCGACCAAGGCCCGGATCGCCGACTTGCAGAAGCAGGCGAATGAGCTGCTGGCTCAGGCATCCGCCACCTATGGCGATTTCGCTGGACGCGGCAAGGAAGCGGTCGACGAGGTGCGAAAGTCGACGCACGACCGGTCCAGCAAGGAAACGAGATCTGTCACTCCCGGCAGTTCTGACAATGCCTCCCCAGACCGGCAGGGCACCGACGAAGAGGACGACCGCTAAAAGGCCACCTAACTGAACGAAACGACCCCTCACGCCCCACCTCATGCTCGCGCCCCCCGCGAGCAACGAGGTGGGGCGTGAGTTCGCCTCCCCCCGGGCTGACCTAAACCTTCGAACTACGGCTGGCGAATGTGTCGTTTCCACGGTGGGGAAGGGCCGAGGTTGCAGAGCGACAACGGGAATATCTTCACCGATCGGCGGGCGAATCGCCGGCGAGCGCCGCGGTCGTGACCGACTTGTGTCGAAGCTCTCGGTATGAGGTCACGAAATGGGAACGAGCGCCTTCAGCCGTGCAACACCTGCTCACTCAGGCATGTTTGGCACGGGCTCGAGTGCGGGCTCGAGCCGTCGCCGACAGCACAACCTTTCGCATGCGCACTGCCTCTGGGGTCACCTCCAGGCACTCGTCGATGCGGCAGAACTCCAGCGCCTGCTCCAAGCTCAGGAGCTGCGGCGGCACCAGTCGTTCCAACTCCTCGCCAGTCGAGGAGCGTACGTTCGTGAGCTTCTTCTCCTTAGTCGGGTTTACGTCCATATCCTCCGCGCGCGGGTTCTCGCCGATGATCATGCCCTCATAGACATCGGTGCCAGGAGCGACGAACATGGTGCCGCGCTCTTGCAGATTGAACAATGCATATGAAGTGACTTGGCCGGACCGGTCTGCCACCAGCGAGCCTGTGAGCCGAGTGCGCAGATCACCGGCCCATGGCTCGTAGGTCTCGAAGACGTGATGCATCAGTCCAGTGCCACGGGTTTCGGTCAGGAACTCGGTACGGAGACCGATCAGCCCGCGGGCCGGAACGAGATATTCCATGCGAACCCAGCCGGTGCCATGGTTGACCATCTGTTCCAACCTGCCCCGACGCAGTCCGAGCAACTGAGTGACGACGCCGACGAAGTCTTCTGGAATGTCAATCGTCAAGCGCTCGACCGGCTCGTGGATCTTGCCGCCGATGTCCCGGGTGACTACTTGTGGTTTCCCCACGGTCAGCTCGAAGGACTCCCGGCGCATCATCTCAACCAGAATCGCCAGCTGGAGTTCGCCACGGCCCTGCACCTCCCAGGTATCCGGCCGTTCTGTAGGAAAGACGCGGATCGAGACATTCCCCACCAGCTCAGCGTCCAGTCGCGCCTTCAGCAGCCTGGCCGTCAGGTTCTTGCCCGCGCGCCCGGCGAGCGGGGAGGTGTTGATGCCAATGGTCACCGAGATGGACGGCTCGTCCACGGTGATGAGCGGCAACGGCTTGGGGTCATATGGATCGGACAGTGTCTCGCCGATGGTGATCTCCGGGATTCCGGCGATGGCAACGATGTCGCCAGGCCCTGCTGACTCAGCGGGCTCTCGATCCAATGCCTTGGTGATCAAGAGTTCAGAGAGTTTGACAGTACGGATGGTGCCGTCAGCCCGGCACCAGGCGACATTCTGATTGCGCCGTAACGTGCCGGCGACCACTCGGCACAGCGCGAGTCGGCCGAGGTAGGGCGAGGCATCGAGGTTGGTGACGTGGGCCTGCAGCGTTGCTCCCTCGACGTAGCTGGGCGCCGGGATGTGCTGCAAGATCACCTCGAACAACGGGCCGAGGTCAGGACTGTCCGGCATCTCGCCGTTGCCGGGAGCGGTCAGCGAGGCGCGGCCGGCTTTAGCCGAGGCATAGACCACCGGAAAGTCCAGGCCGTCACTGCTGTTGTCGTCCAAGAGGTCGAGGAAGAGGTCGTAGGTCTCCTCCACGACTTCTGCTATTCGGGCATTGTGACGGTCGACCTTGTTGACAACCACGATGATCGGCAGCTTCTTGGCCAGGGCCTTGCGGAGCACGAAGCGAGTCTGAGGAAGAGGTCCCTCGGAGGCGTCCACTAAGAGCAGAACGCCGTCGACCATCTCCAAGCCGCGCTCGACTTCACCGCCGAAGTCCGCGTGGCCAGGGGTATCAATGATGTTGATGGTGACAGCCGAGCCGTCCGGCAGCAGATGTCGTACGGCAGTGTTCTTGGCGAGGATGGTGATGCCCTTCTCGCGCTCCAAGTCCATCGAGTCCAGCACCCGTTTCTGGACAGTCTGACCGACGCGAAATGCCCCCGACTGCCATAGCATCGCGTCGACCAGGGTGGTCTTGCCATGGTCGACGTGGGCGACGATGGCGAGGTTCCGCAGATCAGAACGGATGGGCACGCAAGACTCTTTCCGGGTGGTGGACAACCCGGCGAGTCTATGGCAGCTAGACCAACTGACTCATCGGCTGCTGGTGGCCGATAACACCGCTGTTACCAGCCGGCACCGAAGCAGGCGAATGGAATGGGATCTGCAGCGGCCTGGAGCGCCTCGGCGAGTGCGTACGCCGGGGCAGCGCCCGCCGCAAGTCTGCGGTGGTAGTCGACCATCAATTGTGCCGCGCCCTCGTCCGACACTTTGGCCACGCCCGAGATGATCGTCGAAGTCCCGCTGTGAAGCAGGGCACGGGTTAGGCCGAGCGCTTCGTCTCCAGCCCGTACGGTGGCTTGTCCGAGCTCGCATGCAGAAAGCACTACCTGCTGCGGTGGCTGAGAAACCCGATCGAGGTCGTAGCCAACCACAGGACCGTCGACCAGTTTGATCGAGGAGAAGAGCGGGCTCTCACGCTCGTGACGGCCGTGAGCAGCAACGTGGACCAGATGCGCACCGTTGATGGAGCTGAGAAAGCTTTCGCCCGTGGCCTTCACCCCCGTGAGCGTTTCGCAGCCCGGCCAGCTCAGCGCAACCCCGGCCACCTCCTGGTCGGCGCGCGCGAGGTCGGGACCGGCAACAGCCACCACAGGTCCGGCTTTGCCGTGGAACCTGGCGTGGGCGCCCAGCCATGCGGCGGCGGAGGGAGCGACGGTCAACGGGCGACCTCTCAGAGTTGGAAGATCACCCCAGGGCAGTGCTGCTAGCCTGCCGGGCGGCACGAGCACGACGGGCGCATCGGGAAGATTCAAGGGTGTGAGCAGCAGTTCATCGAGCGTTCGCAGACCCCTGGCGAGAGAGTTGCGTGCCGAAGTTCGCAAAGGTTGCGGGACATGACCTAACGCCAATGCATCAAGATCAGCCGTGATCCGCCGGACCAGCCGTTCCGCTTCGGCCATTGTGGTCAAACGCTGCATCCAGCAGCCGTGACGGGTCAGCACGATGCCATGGATTTCGTCGTCGATCCCGAACGTGGTCACCATCGCTGCTCCATCAAGGGCGGCCTGGATGTCGATGGTCCGCGGGACATGGACGACAGATCCGGTGCCCTGAACAGTCCAGGAGCGAGCTCGAATCTCTCGCTGCAGAGCCTGACGACGCCTACGCAGCGATTCAACCTTCTCGCTGTCCGCCTCCTCAGGCTCCAGTTGGCTCATCACCCAGCGAAGCTGAGTCAACAGGTCTGCAGTGATCTCGTCTTCAGGCGGTCGTACCGGCGTTATCCGACTGGAGATGGCTCGCGCTCGCTCCAGCCAGGCCAGGAC
>DASRJV010000293.1:0-30898 GCA_035649295.1 Propionibacteriaceae bacterium | reverse complement strand
CTGGTGGGCCAACACGATGATTATGTCCAGGCGGTTGGCACGCCTGCACCACCCGCCCGATCCCAAGGAATACCAACCACGTTGGGGACAACCACGCCCATCAATCCCCGACGCTGCCTAACCCCTTTGCCAACAGGCTCTGAGGCCCCCGGCCGTGACAAACATGAACAGGTGCGCTTGGCCCTGGAGTCGGTTCACGGTGTGGACCTTAACCCGTTTGCGGTTGCGATCGCCCGATTTCGACTGCTGATCGCAGCATTGCGTGCATCTGATATAGCAACTCTTGAATTAGCATCTGGCCTGGATTTCCCACTACATTTGGCGGTGGGTGACTCGTTGCTAAAGGCACGACAGCTTGATCTACTCGGCGAGAACGACGCGCTCGTTGACTTTCACTATAAGACTGAAGACATCCAAGAGCATCCCGGAATTCTTAGCCCTGGCAGCTTCCATCTAGTCGTTGGCAATCCACCATATGTAGATATTGTAGATACTAAGCTGAAGTCAGTATACAAGCAGCTCTACAAGGTCTGCGAGGGTAGCTTCACATACATTGCCCCATTTGGACAGCGGTTCTTTGAGCTAGCTCGCCATGACGACGGATACGAAGCTGCGGGCTATGTTGGGCAGATCACCTCAAACGCATTCATGAAGCGAGAATTTGGCGAAACTTTGGCGCGATTCTTTGCGCGATCCATCGAGCTCACTGAAGTAATTGATACGAGCGGTCTGTTTATTCCGGGGCATGGAACTCCGACAGTGATCCTTATCGGGCGAAATCGTATTCCGCGTTCGCACAACCTGTTGGCCGTGCGATCTCGCCGTGGTGAACCCAGCGAACCGGAAGAACCAAGTAGTGGCCAAGCCTGGCTGGCGCTTAAGGCGCAGATCAACCACGTAGGCTCGACCACCTCCTGGTTCGATGTCGATGTGATTGACCGAGCGCGATACCTAGGAAGATTTCCATGGATTATTCGGGCGGGCGGACTCGAATTCGTCGAGGCTTTAGCAGATCGTTCAACTGTCGCGATGGGTCGAATCACGACGCGGATCGGCTTCTATGGAGATACGCATGCGGATGAGCTGTTCACCCTATCATCGTCGGTTCTAAACCGATCACCGCGACAGGCGCTCTTGGCGGTCGAGTCTGTTCGCGGCGAGGCAATTGCCAATTGGGGAGTCACTGGCCACGATCTGGTATGCAAGCCATACACTTCCGATCACAAACTGCTTGATCATGCCGAACTTCCGCCCCAGCTAGTGCGACATTACTGGCCTTGGCGCCATAGTCTGCTCATGCGTGCGACCGGAAGTTCCTCAACATACCTGAAATCTGGAAAGGCATGGTGGTCATGGCACCAGCTCCCAAAGGATCTGGGTACTAGCCAGCTTTCAATTGGATTTGCCTTCGTGACTACGCATAACGACTTTGTCCTAGATCGATCACGGCGAGCGTTCAATCGTTCGGCGCCAGTGATCAAAATGCCAATTACCTCGACTGAGCGTTTGCATGTCGACCTTCTGAGTATCCTCAATTCATCGACTGCATGCTGTTGGCTAAAGCAAGTAAGTCACAATAAGGGAATCCGTGGGGAGGCGGGAGGATTCACAAGTAGCGACTGGGAAAGGTTCTACGAGTTTACTGGTACTAAGCTGGAGCAATTTCCACTGCCGCCCACCTATCCGGCGTATAGAGCCAAGCTTCTGGATGAACTTGCTCAGTGTCTGACGAAGCTATCCCCCGCGGCGATTGCCGCTGGTGTGCCGACACAGGCGAGCTTAACGACCGCGCAGGCCGACTATCTCGTCACCCGCACCCAGATGATCGCGGTGCAAGAAGAGTTGGACTGGGAGGTCTACAAGCTCTACGGGCTGCTCGATGGGGATTTCACTACGCCCAACCCGCCGAAGCTTAATCTTGGCGAACGGGCCTTCGAGATCGTGCTAGCGAGAAGCGGTGAGGAGACAGCGTGGTTTACTCGCCACGGCTCGACCCCGATTACCGAGCTACCGGTGCACTGGCCGGACGACTACAAGGCACTGGTTGAGCGTCGAATCGAACTCATCTCATCCAATCGAAACATCGGTCTTATCGAGCGTCCCGAGTACAAGCGTCGGTGGCAGACCGATGGTTGGAACAAGATGCAGGAGCGAGCACTCGCGGAGTGGCTCGCGGACCGGTGCGAGCAGCGTGGTCTGTGGTTTGCAGTGGATGAGCACAGTGTTGAGCAGCCGCAGCCGCTCACGATCGAGCAACTCGCGATGAAGCTCCGGATCGACGACGACGTGCTCGCGGTAGCGGAGATCTACGCGCCGCGGCAGGAGCTCGAGAAGGTGTTGAAGGATCTCCTCGAAGGCGAGCATGTGCCGTTCTTGGCAGCGCTTCGGTATAAGCCTGCTGGTCTTGTTAAGCGCGCTGATTGGGAGCATGTCTGGAACATGCAGCGTGAAGAGGATGCAGCCGTGGACGGACTGGCGAAGAAGAGGATTCGGGAGAAGATTCCAGTTCCGCCAAAGTACACATCGGCTGATTTCGTCAAGACGAGCTACTGGCAGCAGCGTGGCAAGTTGGACGTGCCGAAGGAGCGGTTCATTTCGTATGCGCCGGCGGGCCGGACCGAGTCGCTGTTGCTTGGTTGGGCTGGTTGGGACCACCGGGACCAAGCGCACGCCCTGGCTACGCTGATCAACGAGCGTGAGCAGAACGATGGTTGGGGCAGAGATCAACTGGTCCCGTTGCTTGCGGGTCTACGTGAGGTTCTTCCCTGGGTGCGCCAGTGGCACAACGAGTTCGACCCGGCGTGGGGTGCTTCGCCTACCGAGATCTACGAGGGTTTCCTGACAGAAACCGCGCAACGGCTGCACATAACCGATGAGGAAATGTCCGGTTGGCGCCCTGCCGCCCGTACTCGCGCGAAGAAGAACGGATAACGTACGACCATGACGCAGCCCCAGCCCTTTCTCCGTGACGTCATCGACATACCCGAGTACACCAGCAGTAGTGACTATGTGCTGCAGCTGGTGGAGGGCGTAGCTGACCCGGCTGTGACGCTCAAGGATTATGTGATCACGGAGCGTCTCTCTGGCAACTTCGATGAAGCGATGGGCCTGATCAAGCACGGGCTGGACACGGGATCGTCGCAGGCCGCATACCTGCACGGCTCCTTCGGTTCCGGAAAGTCGCATTTCATGGCGGTCCTGCACTCGCTGTTGAGGGATACCGGCAACGAGTACGCGCGCCGGCGCCCCGAGTTCGCCGGTCTGATGAGCCGGTATGGCACATGGCTGGAAGGCAAACAGCCCCTGCTAGTGCCTTACCACATGATGGGCGCCAAGTCGCTGGAGCAGCGAGTGCTTGGCGAGTACGTCACCCAGGTGCGGAAGCTGCACCCAGACGCGCCAATTCCTGCTGTGCACCGCACCGACGGCTTGTTGGACCTAGCACGCAACATCCGCGCAGGGCTCGCAGATGACACGAGGTTCATTTCGCAGCTTGGCGGCGGTGATGAAGACGAGTGGGGCGAGAGCACCGCGTGGACGACGGAGACGTTGGACGCGGCGTTTAAGGCGCCGTTTGACGATGAAGGCCGGCGCAAGCTTGTCAGCGATCTCCTCACCAGTCCTTGGGGACAGGGATTCTTCACGAACGCCAGGGATGACGCAGAGGCGTTCATCTCGCTCGATGACGGACTAAACGCGATCGCCGAACACGCGAAGACTGTCGGCTACGACTGCCTCATCCTGTTCTTGGACGAACTCATCTTGTGGATCGCAAACAACTCCGGCAACGCGGAGTTTGTTGCCAGAGAGATTCCAGAAGATGACCAACTTCATCGAGGGCGGCCACACTGCTCGTGCGATCCCAATCATCAGTTTCGTTGCGCGTCAACGTGACCTGCGTGAGCTGGTCGGCGAGACGGTAGCGGGCGCGGTGGGTATGCGGTTTCAGGACACGCTTAACCAAGCTAGTGGGCGGTTCAAAGTCATCACGCTGGAGGACCGGAACCTACCGCAGATCGCTCGTGATCGTCTGCTACGGCCCAGAGAGGACAGACCCGAAGCGAAGGCGCTGCTGGATGCGGCGTTTACAGCCACCACCAAAGTTCGGCGAGATGTGTGGGACACGCTTCTGGGTGAAGACTCGCGTACGGGCGGCGATTCGGATGCCTTTCGGGCAAGTTATCCGTTCAGTCCGGCATTCATGGCGACGTTAGTCGAGGTGTCGAGCGCGCTGCAGCGGACACGTTCCGGCATGAAGTTGATGCGGGAGATCCTTGTGGATCACCGCGACGAGCTGCGTCTGGGCGATCTAATCCCACTCGGCGACTTGTATGAGGTGCTCAGCAAACCGGGTGACACCCCGTTCACCGACAAGCTGAAGGCCGAATTCGAACTTGCGCAGAAGCTCTACCAGGGAAAGCTTCGCCCGTCGCTGCTGGAACAGTTCCAGGTCACCGAAGACGATGTCGTAGCCGTCCGCGCAGGAAGTGCCGATGCTGCCACCGTCGCGAAAGTCAAGGCGTTCACTGGCGACGACCGTCTAATCAAGACGCTTCTCCTGGCGGCGTTAGCGCCGACCGTGTCGGCGCTAAAGAATCTGACGGCCCGCAAGTTGGCGGCCCTCAATCATGGCAGCATCCGCACGCCTATAGCTGGGGATGTCGGCACCGTAGTCGCCAGGAAGATCACGGACTGGGCAAGCCGATTCAATGAGATCACCAAAACCGACGCGGACGATCCTGCTGTATCGCTTCAGTTAGTCGGCATCGATGTCGACAGCATCATTAGTGCCGCACGAGATTTCGCCAAGCACGGCGCCAAAGTTCGCATGGTGCAGCGCATGTTGTGGCGCGAACTCGGTCTTACCCTCACCGGTCAGCTGCGGGAAACAGCAAAGGTGACCTGGCGCGGCTCCGAGCGTGTGGTTGAGCTCTTTTTCGGAACGTCAGAGACCCTAACGATCTGTCGGATGCGATCTTCACCCCTGACGATCCGGTCAGCTGGCGGCTCATTCTCGACTACCCATTCGACGATGGCACTCATGGCCCGGCTGATGATCGGCAACGGGTATCAGACCTGGCAGGAAGACTCGGATCGACGCGCACCGTATGTTGGATTCCCGCCGCATTCACGGCTGAGACCCTGAACCGGGATCTCAACAACCTGGTCATCATCGATGCGGTGCTAAACAACAACACTTTTGACTCGTACGCGACCCACCTCGCGCCCGAGGATCGTCCCCGTGCTCGCGAGCAACTCGACAACCAACGAAGGAGCCTCGTTGACAAGGTGACCCGCGTGCTTCGGCAGGCATATGGCTTGGCCCAGAAGCAGAGTACCGATGTGGTTCTGGGTTACGACGAGCATCTATTGACACTCGTGCCTGGGTTTAAACCTACGCTTCCACCTGGCGCTCCGTTCACGGACGCGCTGAGGTCGATCACCGATCAGCTCCTCGACCGGCAGTTTCCCGATCACCCGGACTTTGACCCCGAACGTACGGGGTACGTCGTCAAGCAAGCCGACGTCAAGATCGTCCTTGACGGCGTCCGTAAGGCCGTCGAGTCTGGCGATGGACGTGCGGAGATCGAGCAGAAGCCTCATCGAGCTGTCATCAGGCGGATCGCTGAACCGCTAAAACTGGGGACCATGGGCGAGGCGGTATTGACCATTGGTCGTCATTGGACGCAGCAGTTTGAGCAGCGGGCCGGCCGTGCGGCTCAAGGTGAATTGCGGGTCAGCGAACTGCTGGAATGGCTCGATCCGGAACCGCATCGATTGGGTTTGGATCCGCTGGTCGCCCAGCTCGTTATCGCCGCGTACGCCGAGCAGACCAACCGTTCGTTCTTCAAGTACGGCGGCCCGGTTGTGGTTGAACCGCCTCAGATCAAGTCAGAGTTCACGTTGCGGCTTCAGCCGTTGCCGACCGACGACGAGTGGGATGCTGCCCGGGAGCGGTCGTACAAGCTCTTCGGCGTAGGACGCGTTGGCCCGCCGGTGGCGCGTCTGGTGCGCCTGTTCGTCGAGATGCTGGCTCGTGAGGCGCAGCGGCATCGCGATGATGCGCATCAGCTGGTCAACCGACTGGAACAGCATGCCGATGTGCTTGGCCTGGACATAGACGCGAGGGAAGGTCGACTCGCTACGGCGCGGCATGCTGCCGATGTCATCGACATGATCGTAAGCAGCGCCGATGGTGTCGAGATCATCAAACTGTTCGCACAGGCGGATCTCGGTGGCCCGGCGGAACGCGTCCGCAAGAGCCTCTCGGCAGCACGCACTCTTGCGGACGTGCTGCGCCACGGTCCATGGGAGCAGCTCTCGATGATCAGACAGCTTTCGTCGCCCTTCGACGTAGAAGCCAAAACGATCCTCGCACAACTGTCATCTGTTGCCCGCGACGATGAGCTGACGAGGTCTCTAGCTCCTGCGCTGGGCCGGGCCAAGGATGACGCGGTTGCTCTGATCAACCGGGCCATTGTCATGGTCACGCCACCGCCTCCTCCACCTCCGAAGCCTCCGGCCGGCGGCGGTGCGACGGTGACTCGCACCGTGGCAAGCGATGAAATCCCTGCCGTGCTGGATGAGCTGCGAGAGGCCGCCCGTCAGCATCCAGATAAGATCATTGAGATTGCGTGGACAATCCGATGACGACGGACGGCCTGTTATGCCATCGGTAACCCCTGTCCAGCCAGATACGCTCGCCAAGAAGATCGGCGACATCCTGCAGCGCGCCGGAGACGTCAAACCCGTCGTTCTGGTGCGCGCAGTGCCGGTCTGGACGCTTGACGCCTTGCTGCCATTGCCTACCGGGCACACCCGGGTTGTGGCCTGTCCGTCCCCGCTGGCTATATGGGACGCGCTCACCGGTCGTGACGGTAGCGAGCCGCTCACCATCCTCACAGATCTTGACGTTCAGGATCTCGGCGACGGTATCCTCAGCCGGGTTTGGAGGCAGCGAGTAGAGACTGTCCAGCCATGGGACCTGATCTGCCACGATTTCGGTGCGACGGAGCCTGATCCAGCGCTCGCCGATGAAGCGTGGGCCGCCGAAGCGCTGATGGCGGCCAAACCTCTGCGCGGCTGGCCTCAGTTGCCAGGCGGTGTACTCGCCCGCGACACGGCCCTGCGGCATCTCGCTGGAGTACGACTAGATCTTGAGCGGCTCCAAGCCGGGCCGGACGATCTCGATGTCGTTACCCTGTTGCGTTGGACCGCGGTCCCCACCGCAACCCAAGCGTTCCAATCACTGCCGACCGGGGAGCGCGACGGCCTTGTTCGCTGGCTCGCCGCCCCGGCCCAGCTTGGTCCGGTCGCCAAAGCGATATTCGGTTTGGCCGCAAACGATCACGTAACAGATGCTGTGCCCCTTGGCCTTGTCTGCCACGCTGTATGGTCCGCGAGTAGTGACGTTGCACTGCGAGTACGTGGACGTATCGAGCACTGGTTCGGTGACGACATTGATGATGCGACCGTCACTGCCTTCTCGGACGCCGCGGCAGATTTCGTTGTGTCCGTTGTGAACCGCGCCGTCGTAGATGATCAAAGCGGCAGTGATCTGCAGCGAATCCTTGAACGTGCTGAACAGCTGTCGGTCCAATTCGGAGCCGACGATCCGTCGATCCTTGGCGAACTCCTCTTGTCTGGTCTGGAGCAGCGTTTTGCCGTGTATGCAGCCGGTCTCCGTGATGCCCTTCGCGGGAGGGGCGTGATGGCGGCCGAATCTGCCTACACTCGGCTGTCTCAACATCCCCTGGCGGCGCTGTCGCCTGGTCGTGTAGGTCGTGCCCTAATGGCCTTGCGGCTCGCTCGCTGGCTTTCGGGCACGGAAGCGCTGCCGGCAAGTGTCGGCGATGGGATCGACCGACAGGTGGACACCTGGGGCTGGGTCGACCGGGCCTGCAATGAGGTGTGGCTCGGTGAGAACCAGTTGGCAGCTCTACGCGACGTCTACACCGACCTTCGCCAGCGAGTCGCTCAACGACGAACCGAAATTGACCGAGCATTCGCGGCCCGCCTCGCGAACTGGACTGCAGCCGGCCCGGCGAGCGGCGTCGATCAACCTCTACTGGTTGAGGAATTAGCGGCCAAAGTCCTCGCCCCGTTTGGCAAGACCGGAGCATCACCGGTGCTCTTCGTCGTTATCGACGGTATGAGCGCCGCAGTGGCTGTCGAACTCGCCGAGCGACTGGCCGACGAATCCTGGACCGAATACGACCCCATCGGCATCAAGACTGGCTCTCGTCGCCGCGGCGTCGTCGCGGTCCTGCCAACTATCACGGCGGTCAGCCGCACCAGCCTATTTGCCGGGACCCTTACCAAGGGCAATCAGGACACCGAAGTACGGGCGTTCCGCTCGCACAGCTGGTGGCGCAGTGGTTCGCCAGAACTCTTCCACAAGGATCCCACCGGGATCGACGACCTCGTTGCTGCCATCAACAGCCGCACGCCAGTCGTAGCGGCAGTAATCAACACTGTTGACGACGCGCTGCTCACCGGCCGCGAAGGCGAAGAAGCCGGCTGGGACATCGCCCGCATCGGTGCTCTGCGGACCCTGTTGCGCCATGCCCGTAACACCGGCCGTGCTGTCATCATCACCAGTGATCACGGGCACGTGCTAGAGCGCGGCGGCGAGCTGCGCCGGGTCGGCGAAGAGTCGAAGGCACGGTACCGGGTCGGCGATGCGGCGCCAGCCGAAGACGAGGTTTTACTCGTCGGGCCAAGGGTTATAGCAGACGGAAACCGGATCGTGGCCCTTGTGGATGCCAACGTGCGTTATCAGAAGCGCCGGTCGGGCTACCACGGCGGTGCATCGTTGGCGGAGGTGACGATCCCCTTGCTGGCCTTCGTGCCGTTCGGGGCGACCCCACCAATCGGGTGGGTCGCCATCGACCCCAGGCCGCCGCGGTGGTGGCTGCAAGCCGCGAACCTGCCGATCGCCGCAAGGCCAGCTGAACCCGTGCCCGCGCAGAACCGTCGAACCAAACCTGAAGCGGTCCAAGCTGACGCGCTGTTCGATGTTCCTACCCCTACAGCGCCGCCGGAGCCAACTCTTTCAGACAGAGTCCTCGCTTCCGAACTCTTCAAGGCACAGCAGCAGACAACGGCACGGCGAGTGGAGCCAAAGAAGATCAGGATAGTGGTGACAACCCTACTGGACGCAGGCGGCGTGCTACCCCTGGCGGTGGTAGCGGAGCGCGCAGGCGAGGCGTCCCAACGCGCCGTCGGGTTCGCCACGACACTGCAGCGGATCTTCAATATCGACGGCGTCGAGGTTCTTGCGATCATCGACGATGGCCGCACGTTGCGCTTGGATGAGACGCTGCTGCGTCAGCAGTTCGGGATCCCGTGATGGGCAGATTCAGCGAGTCGGTCAGCATCGTCCGGCGTCGTCAGGTAATTGATGCGCTACGGCGTGGCGCTGTACCAGAGACAGGCTTGGGTCTGCTCGCGGTCGGGCTTGGTCGTTTTTCTCCCGCCATCGACGATGAGTTGTCCGCGGTGGCCAGCGGTGGATCGGTCTTCAAAGCAGTCCGCGGCGAGTATGGAGCAGGCAAGACGTTTTTCACGCGGTGGCTGGCGGAACAGGCTCGCCGAGCCGGTTTCGCCACAGCCGAGGTTCAGATCTCCGAGAACGAGACTCCTCTGCACCGCTTGGAGACTGTGTACCGCAGGTTGACTGAGCGACTCACCACAAGCACCTTCTCACCCAGCGCTTTGAAGCCAGTCGTCGACGCCTGGTTCTACGCGCTGGAAGAGGACGCGCTCGCGGACGGGCGCATCGACGCAAACGACGCGACCGCGCTCACCGAGTCTGTAAACACGTTGTTGGACACAAGGTTGGCCGAGGTCGGCAGCGTGGCTCCCGCATTCGCAGCGGCGTTGCGCGGGTACCGTGGCGCTAACGCTATGGGGGACATAAAGACTGCTGATGCGATCCTCGCCTGGCTCGGCGGGCAACCTCATGTCGCGTCGGCCGCACGTCGTGCTGCGGGCGTGCGAGGCGACCTGGACCACACAGCCGCTCTCGGTTTCCTGCAAGGCCTTCTGACGGTCCTGCGCGACAGCGGTCATCATGGTCTGCTGGTCGTGCTCGATGAAGTAGAGACGCTTCAGCGCGTGCGCGCTGACGCCCGCGACAAAGCACTCAACGCTCTGAGGCAACTGATCGACGACGTATACGCAGGCAGGTTCCCCGGTCTATATCTGGTCATAACCGGAACTCCCGCCTTCTTCGACGGTACGCAAGGCGCGCAGCGCCTTCCGCCGCTCGCCCAGCGCCTGGCCACCGACTTCACCACCCATGCCCGCTTCGACAACCCGAGGGCGGTGCAAATTCGGCTGCCGGGATTCAGCCATGAAGGCCTCGTCGAACTCGGTGGACGCGTACGGGATCTTTTCGTGGAGGGACAGGCGGAAGAGGGGCACGTTCGCTCCACTGTCGACGATGCCTACATTGGCCTGCTGGCGGACGCGGTGGCGGGACAGCTCGGCGGCAAAGTGGGCATCGCACCGCGGATCTTCCTCAAGAAGCTCGTAGCTGACGTCCTCGACCGCGTGGAACAGTTCCCAGATTTCGACCCCAGGCAGCATTACAAGCTCACCCTCACGACCGTCGAACTCACCGAGATCGAGCGCAACGCTGCAGGGCTTCAAGCCACATCGGTCGACGACGTCCACCTCGAAATGCCATGAGCGCGCATAGCCTCGCAGATGGCTTGACCCATCACATCGTGAATACGCTCGGATGGAGCGATCTGCGACCATTGCAGCGCGCCGCTATCAGGCCCATCCTGGACGGTTCGGATGCACTGCTCCTCGCACCGACCGCCGGCGGCAAGACCGAGGCCGCAGTCTTTCCGCTCCTGACGTCGATGACCACTCACCGATGGAACGGCCTTTCCATCCTCTATATATGCCCACTGCGGGCGCTGCTCAACAACCTGCACCCGCGCATCGATGGATACGCACAATGGCTCGGACGCCGCGCCGGGTTATGGCACGGCGACACAAGCCCGACACAACGTAAGCGGCTTCGGGTTGAGCGGCCAGACCTCATGCTGACGACACCGGAATCGCTTGAAGCGCTTCTGGTCTCGACGCTCACCGATCCCCACGAGTTCTTTCGAGATCTGCGGGCGGTAGTCATCGACGAAGTGCACGCTTTCGCCGGGGACGACCGCGGCTGGCACCTGCTGGCCGTCCTCGAACGCCTATCGCGAATCGCACACCGCCCACTGCAGAGGATCGGGCTTTCAGCAACAGTGGGCAACCCCAACGAACTTCTAGGCTGGCTCCAAGGTACCAACGCCGGGCGTAACAACGGCACGGTCGTTGCACCCCCCGCTGCTACCAGCGTCAACCCGCCGGACGTTGGCCTTGACTACGTCGGCAGTGTCCCGAACGCTGCCAAGGTAATCGGCACGCTCCACCGTGGTGAAAAACGTCTGGTGTTCTGCGAAACGCGGCGGCGGGTCGAGGAGCTAGCCCTAGCTCTGCGCGGACTCGGTGTGGCAACCTTTGTCTCACACTCATCCCTTTCCATCGACGAGCGTCGCAGAGCCGAGCAGGCATTCTCCGAGGCTCGTGACTGCGTCATCGTTTCAACCTCTACCCTCGAACTCGGAATTGACGTCGGCGACCTTGATCGGGTCATCCAACTCGACGCACCCAATACTGTTGCCTCGTTCCTGCAGAGGTTGGGCCGTACGGGTAGACGCCCGGACACCGATCGCAACACACTTTTCCTCGCGACAAGTAAAGACACTCTGCTCCAAGCGGCCGGGCTGCTGGAACTGTGGACGCAAGGCTACGTCGAGCCGATCACGGCACCGCCGTCGCCACGTCACATCGCGGCCCAACAGATCCTTGCTCTCTGCCTGCAAGAAGGACGAGTGGGCGACACCACCTGGTCAGAATGGTGGGGCAACTTGCCGATCTTCGACCAGCATCGTAAAGACATCATCCAGTGGCTCATAGCAACGGGACACTTAGACAGCGACAACGGCATGCTGTCCATTGGCGCACAAGCGGAAAAGCGGTATGGCCGGCGCAACTTCATGGAGTTACTCACCGTATTCACGGCTGCACCACAATTCAAAGTGCTCCACGGCCGCCAAGAACTCGGCGCGGTTGACCCGATGATGCTGATCCTTAAGGTGCAGGGCCCGCGGACGCTCTCGTTAGCAGGCCGACCGTGGCTGGTCACGCACATCGACTGGCGTCGACACCACTGCTACGTCGAACCCACTGAGCGCTATGCGCGCAGCCTGTGGACCGGAACGACATTGCCGCAGTCTTTCGCTCTCTGCCAGGCTCAGCGCAACGTGCTGCTGGGCACGGATCCCGCAGTGGAGCTCTCACAGCGGGCTAAGCTTGGCCTGGGCCAGATTCGCGAATCGCATGCCAACCGGGCAGCGCTGGACGCAACGATCGTAATTGACGCGGACACAAGCCGTTGGTGGACGTGGGCCGGTGGCCGAGGAAATACAAGTCTCGCCGCGGCACTACCGGACTACACCGAACGCGACGACAGCTACCCAGACCTCGCGCTCAGGCTGCGCTCGGATGTCACTAGGATGGATCTTATCGCGGCGCTTGAGGATGTGGACCCAGCAAAGCTCCCTCCCGTGGAGGTTACCGAGGAAGCGCTCGCAGAGCTGAAGTTCTCTGAGGTACTGCCACCCGACTTAGCCATCGACACGCTCGCAAGTCGATGCACTGATATCGCCGCTGCTGCAAGTGTGCTTTTTACCTCGGTGCGTTGGGTAAAATCGCAGGCTCGTGATTGCAGCGCAACGGGCACCTACGATCACCGTGATGCAGTTGGCATGACGATGATTCGTTGGTCAGGCCTGCAATGCCGGGCGATGTTCCGACGCTCTTGTTCGGACGCGACATAGATGGTTATGGCGAGGAGCCGGTCGGCGACTTCTGGTGTGATCCTTGAGGCAACGGGGCAAATGACGGCCACCGTTTTGCTATTGGCTATGATCGAAACGCCCATGGCGAGTTCGAAGTCGCCCTCGTCCATAGACCATGGTGTCACGCCGGTCTTCTCAGCGATTTCATGAACAACAGTGGGTGTTAATAAACGTTGGCGGTTCAGTAGCGCCATCTTGTTCGCGGCATGCGACCCCTGCTCTTGCTGCTGTCGCTGTTGCTCCAGCTTTATGTCCTGTTGGTCGTCCCTTTGTCGGCGCAGCTGTTCCTGAAGCTGGCGTGGTTCTTCCTGTTGGCGGGTCGGCGGTTCGACGTAGGGGTCTGCAGAC
Organism: Propionibacteriaceae bacterium; assembly: GCA_035649295.1. Taxonomy (GTDB): domain Bacteria; phylum Actinomycetota; class Actinomycetes; order Propionibacteriales; family Propionibacteriaceae; genus Microlunatus. The sequence continues at coordinate 17,627 of DASRJV010000293.1, read as the reverse complement.
GGATCTGGTTGATGTGGTAGGCCGCGGCGAGCGGCGGCCTTGGGGCGTGCAGCGGCGTTCCTCGCAGCCTTCGCCAATCGGGCGGCTTGGTCGCGGAGTTGCTGATGCTGTTGGTGGATCAGGTTGGAGATGGCGGCTGGAGGGCGCAGGCCCCTACTGTCGAGGATGGTGTCAGCGAGGGGCCAGGTGTGCTGGGTGAGCTGGTCGTCGGGGCAGGGTGGCCAATGCAGGGCGTACCGGGCGATGTCCTCGTGGTTATGCCAGCCGTGGGGCCTGGGATGCGGCCGCCCGAACAAGCCCGTGATCTGCCGGGCTTCGACGTGCAGCCACCAGATCGGCTGGCCGTGCTGCAACATGATGCCTGGCCGGGCAAGGCCAGGTCGCCACAGCCATACGCTGGTGATGTTGTTGCGCTGGTAGTCGTCACACCGGGCGGTGAAGTCAGGATCGGACAGTGGCCGGTATTGCAACTCAAACGCCAGCTTCGACCCGTCTCGCATCAGCACGCGGACATCAGCGCGGCGGGTCTTGTCCGGCGTAGGCCACTCGATCAGCGCCGTTTCCACCTCGGGGTGATGCTGCGCCATCTCCGCTACAGCCCATTTGCCGTTGGCGTGCCATGCCGTTTCTGGCCCATGGCCAGTTTCGTGTGCTGCGCCTGCGGGATGGGCGAAGTGGGCGCGGCGGGCACCCAAGACCTTACCCTTCACCACGAGCGAGACGGTTCTGCCTTCCTGAAGGCAGTACATGCAGACGAGAGTACTGTCGCCGCTGAAACCCTTGGCACGCCAGTGATCGAGTGGCATGTCATCGACATGCACACGGGCACTATTGGCAAGGTCCCAGCCGACGACCAGAAGGTCGTCAAACACGAGGGGATGTCCTTTCTTGGAATTCAGGTATGGGAAGGGCACACCCTCTGGTGCTGCCGTCAAGCGTGACTGGCGCACGGGTGCGCAATTGCCAAGAAATCTGCGCTGGCGCTCCTGCGCAGATGGCCAACCCCTGAGGTCCAAGATTCAAATGTGATGCCCACGAAGTACCGGACTTTGCTGCCGGGCGATACAAGCTTCGCGAATTATTAATGTAAATTTGCATGTGGTTGGCTACGACAGATTCTATTAGCTGATCTCGTTGCGGCAAAGCCTTTTTCCGTCTCGGGCTCGGACTGATGCGTCCGCTCAAGCTGACTAATCCGAGGCGTGGATCGGAGCCGGGGTCGATGAGACCGCGCTGTGTGGTCGGTAGCGGGGAGCTTTCTGATGACGGGTGAGCAGTTCGTCGTGGTGTTTGGCGGATTTCAGCCTCAGGAGTTTGCGGATCATCTGCTCGGTGCCGGTCGGACCGGCAAGCGTGCCGCCCCGCCTGCTGGATTAGCCGACTCTCTGCCCGGCCTCACGGGGGAGTATGGATCATGGCTGCTCGTGATTGGAAATGTGGAGTTGGCTACGTCACGCGGTTCGAGGTCGATGCCGGATTCGCTAGAGGTCCGCGGCGTCGAGAGAAACCGTCCGGGAGCCGGGAACACGCCGCCCTATGCCCTGGCGAAGCCGAGCGCTTGGTAACCGGGCATGCGACGTTTTAGAGACGAGGCAAGGATCGGAGTGGCGCGGTCGTGGTAGTCGTGGACCTCGGCGGTGTCCTTGCCTGGGGCAGTCCGTACTATCCTGCCGGCGCACTGGACGAGCAGGCCGTCGTAGGAGACCGGAGCGGCGAGGAATAGCGTGTCGAGGGCTGGGGCGTCGAAACCTTCGCCGATGAAGGGCGTTGTGCCGATGACGAGCACGCCGTCGCCGGCTTTGGCCTCGGCGAGTTGGTTGACTGCGGTGCGCCGGTCGCTGGCGGACATGCCGCCCTGCAATACAAGCGCCTTGTGTCCGTGTGAGGCCAGCAAAGTCGTAAGGATCTCGACGTGTGCGACCCGTCGGGTGAGTACAAGGCAATTGCGTCCGCGCGCCAGCGCGGCCGTGACATCGGCGACGATCTGAGTGTTGCGTGCGGGGTCCGAGACGAGTGCGCGATGTACTGCGGCGAGGGCGGCTGGAGCGGAAAGGTCGACCTCGTCGGCGCGGAACTCAGTTTCGTGGATATGCAGGAGCCGTCGAGGTCCTGCCGGGGTTCCCCAGGCGTCCATGAGGGTGTACTGGTCATCACGGGCCATGTCGTGGGTCACGGTGTGCCGGATTGGCCCGAGCTGCCAAGTGACGAGGTCACCGAGTCCGTCACGCCGCGTGGGTGTGGCCGTGAGCCCGAGCCAGAACCGTGCGGCGATCCGCTTGACCGAATGGTCGTAGGCGGCCGCCGCGAGATGATGGCACTCGTCAACGACGACATGACCGTACCCGTTCGTGAGTTCCGCGACGTCGTCGCGCCTGGCCAGGGACGGCAGCATCGCGATGTCCACGACTCCGCTGAGCTTGCGCCGCCCTCCGCCGACCTGCCCGGGTCGGATGCCCAGGAACTGTTCGATCCGGGTGCGCCACTGTTCGGCAAGGGCTTTCCGGTCGACCAGGACCAGGGTAGAGGCACCCCGCTCGGCGATCACGGCGCAGGCCATGACCGTCTTACCCGATCCTGGCGGGGCAACGAGCACGCCGTCGTCGTGCGCGAGTAGCGCATTGACTGCGGCGCTCTGCTTGGCGTCGAGTTGTGCCGTGAACGCGGCATCGATCTCACGACCAGGGTTGCGTATGTCCACGATGGCCAAGCGCGACCCGGCACCCTCCACGATTCCGGCCACCGCATGGCGTAGTCCACGCGGTAATACCAGGCGATCATCGACGGTGATGTCGTACCCGCGAACGAACCGTGGGGTGTCCCACGTGGACTTGCGTAGTCGCTGCAGTTCGTAGAACTTCGGGTTGGCCATGGAGGCCGCGTGCTTCAGCGTTGACAGCGCGGCGGGACTGAGCTGCGATGAGTCCAGGCTCAGTCCGGCGCCAAGATCAGCGTGCACCACTACGGGCAGCGGAGGATGCACGCGGGTCGCGTCCGACCTGCTCATTGTCGCGACCTCGATGCCCACGACGGCTCGTTTCGCCCGTCGGGCAACTCGCGCCGCTTCACCTGGGCTCAGCCGGTCCAGCGTCGACAAGAATGCCCACTGGTCCTCGTGCGGCTCGAGCGTCGCGAGGTCGAGGAACACCGTCAACCCGTCTTTACGGCGTCGGCCTTGCAGCGGCGCGGCGATGAGGTTGCCGAAGCCGCCCTCGGGGAGCACGTCCTGGTTTGGGAACAGGCGATCATAGGAGCGCAGGTCCATCGACCCGCGAAGCACGATGGCCTCGTGTACCAGCGCTGTGCCGACACTGCGTGCCACCGCGGCAGGGACAGCCTCGGTGAAAAACACCCACACATGCGCACCGCGCCCTGACTGTGAAATCTCCAACGCTGCCGGAACGGCGTTGGCGCGGGCCGCCTTGCTGTACGCGAGCGCGTCGAGCATCGCGGTCGGGCCGTCGAAATCGGCAACCAGGAAGTGGCAAGAGTTATCGGTACGCAGTGGGTACAGACCGATGAAGACGTCGCCGACCAGATGGGCGGAGACCACCTCGGCCGTCAGCGGAAGGAGGGTGGCTCCTTTGCGGTCCATTCCTTTGCGCCAACCGCCAGCCACCGCGGGCATCCACCCGCTCAGCCCGGTCCGGGTGTTCTCCCAGCGCACCGCGTACACATCGGCCCGTGCCCGGAATCGGTTGGTGTACAAGGCGAGCTTGTCCTCGACCGGCGACGACATCACGACCAGCCCGGGTGGCGCGACAGCTGCGGCGAGCTGCTCTGGTGCCGGAGCGGTGTCTTGACCACGCAGGTCGAGCAGGCGCGATAGGCGGACGTTCTCTGCACGCAACCGCTCCAGCTCACGACGCAGCCGAGCGAGCTCGTTGTCCACTGCCACGTCTGCAGAACCCACGGGATCGATCGTCGCACGCTCTCCGGGTCGGTGGGCCACTGTGAGCTGCCTCTGTCGGGGAAGAGTGAACTGACCCTCTGTGTCTTTCCGCTGGTCTGGGGTGCTTACGACGGCGGGTTCTGTGGTTCCGAGGCCTACGACGCGGACGGTGTAGTAACACCGTCACCGTGATGGGCCAGGCCTGACCTTCGGCTTCGCGTCGTGGCGGCCGTCAAGTTCAGGTTGTGGCGTCGGGCGGGAAGATGTACCCCAGTGCCCGCAGCGCCTTGCGGAACTCGGGCTCGCGTTCGACTGTCACGGCGAGGTGCCGATCGCCGACCAGTTGGCACTTGCCGCGCAGGCGGCGATCGCCAGCGATCAACGTGGCCAGGGCGGGGTCGGCGCACTCGATCAATCGGACGATGCCCAGGTTACGCAGCCTTCCGGCCCTCGTCGCGACGTCGGCGAACAGCGTGGTCACGGCGATAGGCAGGTCATGGGTGGCTCTGGCGGTCAGGAATTGGCGCAGTTGATCGAGGTCGCGTCCGACGTCCAAGGCGGCCAGCAGGGTCGCCTCGCGTAGCGTCCAGATCCGGTCCGCGGTCCGCGCCGCGTACGCGTCCAACATCAGCTTGTCGGCCGGTGGCAGTTCGCCAGTCACCACGATGTCCAGGTTCGGTAGCACCTTGAGCGTCTGCTGCACCGTGTCCGCGCCGGCCGGGGGCTCGTACCTGTCGGTCAGACCCAACGCATAGGCGCCCAACGCGTTGAGCCGTACCGCGTGGAGACCGTCGTAGCGGCTCAGATATTCCAGGTCGTCGGTGCCCCAGTTGTCGCGGAAGTCATCGCGGGCACCGGCCGGGTTGGTGTAGTCCAGGTCGAACAGGCCCAACGTGCCGGCGTACTCAAACAGCACGGCCAGCGTGTAGCGGCCTTCCAGGATCGGCCAGTCGGCGTAGCCGTCGTAGCCGAGGCTGCCGTACTCGGGGTCGGTGATGTACAGCCGCCACAGGGCACGCTCGCTGCGCGTCACGGTGGGGGACAGACCGACACGGCGCATCCGGCTGAAAAGGTCGTCCACCGGTACCCACTCGTCTGCCCGGCAGCGGGCAAGCGCGATCGCCACCGTTTGGCGCCGGGTCTTCGCCGAGGTCAGCGTGTTGGTGGTGCGCTGGCCCTTGACGTGTTCGACCCGGCTCAGTTCGTCGATGACCGCCTTGCTGATCCACGACTGCCACAGCGCACGGATCGTCTCCGCGGGCGGCCGACCCAGCGCCGCGCGGCCCTTCGCTGTCAACTGCAACCGGCCACCGGCCAATTCCGCCAGCCCGCCGGCCTGGATCAGCAGCGGCCACGCGAACGCCGCGATCGGCTCCGTAGGGTAGAAGTCCCCGCCAGCCAGCACCTCGGCTACAGCCGTTACAGTAGCTGCCGCCGGCCGCTGGGTCTTCTCGCTGCACCGCAGCTTGCCCGCCCCACACAATTGCAGGACAGCCAGCACGTCAGCCAACGCCTGCATCTGAGTGAGCCTGACCACCCGGCGATCCTCGCCGGGATCGACGCCCGTTCTGCTGCCTTCCGTATCCATAGACGGGCACTGTAGCCGCGCCGCCGTATCGAGTCCGGGTAGGTGTCCTCCGTCAGGATCAGGACTTGGGTCACGCCAGCTCTGATCGGAATATTCGACTGGATGCTTTCGTAGCAATGAGCGAGCTTGCCGCAGCCGCGCGGCAGGCCTGTGGTGCGACGCTGTCCGCACCACAGCTTTGGACGCACATTGCATATAGTCGGCTATGCTGGACCGTAGAAGCGATAGTGTTCAGTACTCTAGACCTTAAGGTGTGCCCCCCATGGTCACGCATACGTCAGCACGTGCATCCAGAGCTGCTCGGCAAATCGGCGATAACCTGACATTATGGCGTAAACTGCACAATCTGACAGCTGCGCAGATCGCGGATCGCGCAGGGGTGAGCCGTACCACCTTGTCCAAACTTGAACACGGCGAGAGTGGCGTGAGCCTCGGCGTAGTGCTGGAGGTGCTGCGCGCGCTCGGCCAGCTGGATGCCGTCGTCAAGGCCACTGACCCGTATGAGAGCGACCTTGGTCGCGTTCGGGCCGCCCAGGAGCTTCCACAGCGCGTACGCCGCCGGGAGTCCATATGATCGATCGAGTCCATGTTTACCTCGACGACGGGTCGAGTGCGGCTCGCCATGTCGGCGAGATCTTCTTCGCCGCCCGCGCAGGTAGGTTGGTGTCATCAACCTTCCGTTACAGCACCGATTATCTGGCGTCGGCGACGGCCTTCGCGATCGATCCTGCGCTGAGTCTTCATGCTGGGGTGCAGAACGTGAGCGGTTTGCCGGGGGCGTTACAGGACTGTTCTCCGGACCGGTGGGGCCGCAATCTCATCCTTAAACAGGCTCGTGCGACCGCTCGTAATGAGCACAAGACGATGGCCAGCCTGACTGACGCCGACTTCCTCCTGGGTGTCAGCGACGTGACGCGTCAGGGTGCGCTGCGTTTCCGTGCTGGGATGGACGGGGAGTTCCTTGCCGAGGGCGGCAATGTGCCCAAACTAATTGAACTCCCGCGGTTGCTGAGGGCCGCCGACGTCGTCGGCCGCGAGGACAACCTCGCCGCGATCAAGGAACTCCTTGACGCAGGTACCGGTTCGTTGGGTGGTGCGCGTCCGAAGGCATCAGTGCGAGACTCCGACCATCTGTTGATCGCTAAGTTCCCACATGGAAGTGATGAGTGGGATGTCGTGGCGTGGGAGAAGACGGCCCTTGACCTGGCCGCGAAGTCAGGCATTCGCGTCCCTCGGAGCAGACTTACCAAGATCCAAGGCCGATCGGTTCTGCTCCTGGAAAGATTCGATCGACTCGAAGGCAAACGCGTTCCCTATATCAGTGCGATGACGCTACTCGAAGCGCGCGACGGCGACGTGCATGACTATGCGGAGATCGCCGATGCCCTGTCTGATGTCGGTGCGGTTACAACCGAGGACCTTCGCGAACTGTGGCGTCGCATCGCGTTCTCCGTGCTGATCAACAACACCGACGACCACCTGCGTAATCACGGCTTTCTCCGTGAGCGTGGAGGTTGGCGTCTCTCACCCGCCTTTGACATTAACCCGAATCCAGATCCGGGGGCGTCGCGGCAGACCGGAATCGGCGGTGCCTACGACTGGGATGGGGCACTCGACGCCCTCATGACCTATTCGAAGGAGTTCCGCCTGACACCCAAGACAGCGGGAGAGGCACTGGACAAGGTCGTTGCGGCGGTCACGACATGGCAAGATTCTGCCGCGTCGAACGGAATCCGCGCGGGCGAGATCGCACAGTTTGCGGACGTTTTTAGGCTCCCGTGATCGGTCGGCTGGACCATGTGCACAGACGTAGGTTAATCGCCGGCAAGGCCGAAATCGGGAAGCTCAATGCAGAAACCGCGGGCACACACAGCTTATCGGCCCCAGCGCTGGCCGGATTCGGCCGCAGGATCCCGGCCCCGTACGTCTTCAGGCCCGAGTTTGTCGGCGTACCAACCGTAGTGGCGAAGCAGGGAGCCGGTAGCTGCCGAAGCTGTAAGCAATGCGAGTTAGGCCAGGCATGCGTACTCCCATTCGGCCTCGGCTGGAGGGCTGAACTATAGATGCTGCATGTCCTCCAGCGACATCTGGCGCCCGCGTGCCTTGTGAGACAACACAGCCAAGCTGATCACGTGAGAGGGGTAAGGGGCACGGGGAGACTGCGCGGTCACCTGTTTATCTGACGAGTCCGGCATAACGCGGAAACTAGCCAAAGCGCACACCTGATCCAGCCATGCTGGCCCACCCTGAAGATGCCCGGCCGTCGGGGTCTGGCGAGATGTCATAATCGACCAAACCCGTGCTGGCCGTGACCGGCATCCTGACCCAAGCTGCGGCCACCGTGACAGGAATAGTCATCTAGGTCGTAATAGGCAATCTACTATAGAGGGTTGGGTGCGCTGTTGCTGGGTTGCAACTCGCGAGAGAACCAGGCTTATCAACTCTGAGTCGCAGTCACACTCTGTGGCGGCTTGGGGTAGCGGGGGTAACTGGCAAGTCTGTAAGAATCTATGCATGCCCGACTACCACGTTGACGGTGCCCCGCAGCCGTTCGCTCATCTTGGGGCACCTTTGTCGGCACGATACCGGGACATTCTGACGGTGTTCGTTCGGGCGAAGGATCGCTTTGTCGTCCATCTTCGGCCTGAGGACGTTCAGGCGGATCTGACCGAGCCGTTGGAGTTGCCGGTCGTGAGCGAGGCGCTTGGCCGGCTGTCGGACTGGGGCAATCTGCGTCCTGATCCGGATACGGGACGGGTGACGACGCCGGAGGATTTCAACCGGCCGCGGTTCATCTACCAGCTTTCGGCAGCCGGTGAGGCGGCTGAGCAAGCGATCGCCGTGTATGAGGAGGCAATCGGTCGGCGTGGGGTGCTGCAGTCGGTGGCATTGACAGACATCGTGTCGCAGCTGCGGGCATTGCTGGCGCTGGCGTCAGCTGATCCGGTCGACGCGGCGCGAGTCCATCTGCTGCTGCTGAGCATCAGTGAGCGGTTTGCCGGCCTGGCCGATAACGCTCAGGCGTTCATGGCGTCGCTTCGCCGGACGATCGATTTCGCCGATTCCGATGTGGATGCGTTCGTCGCCTACAAGGAACGGCTCATCGATTACCTCGAGCGGTTCATCGCCGACCTTGCCAATCGGGGTGCCGAGATCGCCCGGTTCGCCCGTGAGGTCGAGGAATCGGGGGTCGAGCCATTGCTTGAGGCCGCTGCCCGGCGGGAGGCGGCTGACGCCGCACCCGACCAGGACGATGCGTTTACGGCGGCGTATGAGGAGGCGTTGCGGCGCCGGCGGAGTCGCTGGGCGGGACTTCGCGACTGGTTTGTCAGCGCCGATGCGCAGCGTCCATCGCAGTAGAAGTTGTTGCGGGGAGCCGCTATCGCAGCGATCTCGCAGCTGTTGGGTACTGTCGCCGCGCTTAACGAGCGGCGTTCCGGCAGGTCCGATCGGTCGGCTGATTTCAAGGCACTGGCAGGATGGTTTGCCCGACTGTCTGATGAGGACGGTCACCGGTTGTGGCGCGCCGCCTTCGGCTTGAATCCGGCTCGGCATCTGACCGTTACTGACAAGACGGTCGAGTCCTGGCGGGAAAGGCGTGTGGCCGCATCCACTCCGTGGTCCGATGCACCGCCGCTGGAGATCAGCCCGCAGCTGCGCAAAACAGGATCGTATGAACGTCGTGGGCAGCCTAACCGGATCATCGAGCGTGAAGAGGCAAGACGGTTCCTTGCCGAGCAGTCCAAGCTGGAGTCCGAGCAGACGGCACGTGCTCGCGCGCAGCTGGTGACGGATGGGCCTGTCCTGCTGTCGGCGTTGTCCGGGATTGATCCGGTAGCGTTCCGGCTGTTTCTGTCGCTGCTCGGGGACGCCCTCGCTGTCCGGCCGCCCGGGGCCAGTGAGGTCGAGGTAACCACCGGCGATGGCACCATGCTGGTTCGTTTGTCAACTTTGCCTGGTGGCGGCACAGTGCGGATCGAGACTACGGACGGTGTGCTGACAGGCCCCGAGCACCTGATCGAGATCACTGATCTAGCGACTGTAACGGTGGGGCGATGAGCCGCCGGCGAATCGACATTCCGCAGGAGCACCAGTCCCAGTTCCGGCGGGCGATGCGGCTGCTTCTCACCCAGCCCCTGCTGGTGGCCGGAGTTGGTAATGAGGAGGAGTTCCGGCTGGTGCGTTCGCTGGCGCCGGAGCTGCGCGACTGGTTCGACCGGGAGACCGGCTGGCGGCTGCTCGTCGATGCGCAAACTGCCCGCCTGTACAAGGCCACCGCCAGCCTTGCTGACTCGACCTACCCGGCTCGCGATCCGCGTTCCCGGGCGGCTTTCGGGCGTCAGCGCTATGTCCTGGCCTGTCTGGCGCTGGCCGTGCTTGAGCGTGCCGATCATCAGATCACTCTCGGTCGCCTGGCCGAGCAGATACTGCAGGCGAGCGCCGACCCGGAGCTGGCTTCGGTCGGATTCCATTTCGGGCTCGAACGGCGGGATGAAGGCGTTGACCTGGTCGCGGTGGTCCGGCTACTGCTCGACTGGGGCCTGTTGCGGCGGGTGTCGGGCGAGGAGGAGGCATACCTCGGCGGAACCGGCGACGTGCTCTACGACGTGGATCGCCGGGTGCTTTCTAGCGTGCTCAGTGCCACCGCCGGCCCGTCGCTGATCCGTGGGTCCACCTTCGAGGAGTGGCTGACCGGCCTCACCGCAGAGGTCCAGCCAGACACCGAGGAGCTACGCAACAGGGCTCTGCGGCACCGGCTGACGCGCCGGCTGCTCGACGAGCCGGTGGTGTACTACGACGAGCTCACCGAACCGGAGCTCGCTTACCTCACCTCGCAGCGCCCACACCTAACCGGGCGTATAACCGAGGCGACCGGCCTGATCGCCGAAATCCGGGCCGAAGGGATCGCCATGGTCGATCCAGACGACGAGCTGACCGACGTGCGCATGCCGGCCCAGGGTATGCAAAGTCATCTTACGTTGCTGCTCGCCGCGCATCTGGCGGGCAAGCCCGACGGTGCCACCCTCAGCGAGCTACACGGGCTGACCAGGGCCCTCGCGATCGAGCACAAAGCCTACTGGCGTAAGAACGCCACCGATGCCGGGGCCGAGATCGACCTCGTCGATAATGCCCTGAACGCCTTGCAGGCGCTCAAACTGGTGACGGTGGGAGAAGGAACCGACCCGCTCATCTCGGCCAGGCCGGCCCTGTCCCGCTACGCGTTGGCCGAACCAACCATCCGGGTACCCCGAAAGGCCTCCCACGCATGACATCGTTGCCAGAACCGGCCAGCGAACGCTGGCAGCCCCTGCGCGCGGGCCTCGTGGACCTGTTCTACTACGACATCGAAGAGTTCCACTTCCATCATGGCAGTCTGCTGCTGCGCGGAAACAACGGCACAGGCAAGTCGAAGGTACTGGCGCTGACGCTGCCGTTTCTGCTCGACGGCGAGCTGGCCGCCCATCGTGTGGAGCCTGATGGCGACAAGCAAAAGAAGATGGAGTGGAATCTGCTGCTCGGTGGGCGCCATCCACATCATGAACGGCTTGGCTACACCTGGCTGGAGTTTGGCCGCCGTGATAGCGATGGAGCCACCTTCTTCACCACTGTCGGCTGTGGGCTCAAGGCGGTCAAGGACCGGGGTATCGCCCGGCACTGGTTCTTTGTCACAAGCCAGCGAATCGGACCCGACTTCTCGCTCGTGACCCCGTCTCGCACAGCCTTGCCCCGGGAACGGCTCAAAGAGGCACTGGCCGGCCACGGCAACGTCTATGACACAGCGTCGGAGTACCGCCGCGCTGTCGATCAGGCAATGTTTGGCCTGGGGACACGCTACGAAGCCCTTGTCTCCCTGCTCATCCAGCTGCGCCAGCCTCAGTTGTCCAAACGGCCCGACGAACGGCTGCTGTCCCATGCCCTGACCAGTGCGCTACCGCCGCTGGACGACAACCTGTTGATCCAGGTGGCCGAGGCATTCCGCAGCCTCGACGACGAACGCACCACCCTGGAAGGTATGCAAGAGGCCAAGAAGACGGCCGACGACTTCCTCAACAGCTATCGCAGATATGCCGGTGTAGCTGCCAAACGTAAAGCGACCGCCGTCCGCACCGCCCAAAGCCGCTACGAACAGCTGGGCCGTGATCAAGCTGAGCAGGAGCGGGCGTCTCAGGCGGCGGAAGCTGTCCTGATCGCCGCGGAGAACCTGCTGAATGAGCTGGGTGAGCAGCGCAATGTGCTCAGAGCCCGCCGCCAGGCACTCGAGGACAGTCCGGAGATGCGGGCTGCCAAAGACCTCGAGCAGGCCGACGACTACGCCGTACGGCTGGAAAGGATTGCTACACAGCAGAAGCACTTGCTCGACGAGGCAATTGGCAAGGAGCAGGAGGCGCGGAGACGAGCACAGCAGGCGCAGCGGGAAACGGAAAAAGCGCAGGCGCAGCAACAGTCCACAACGGACAATGCCGAAAGTGCGGCCAATGACGCCCGGCTCGGCAGCAATCACACACAGCAGGTGGCCGCCGCAATCGCCGTCGAAGAGCCGCCCTATCCGCAGGCCAGGCAGCACGCCGAGGAGATCATCCAGTGGCGGTCGCAGTCGCTGTCAAATCTGGAACGGCTGCTGGGCGAGGCGAACACAGCGAAGCAGAACGTGGCCGATGAGCGCCGTGAACTCGACCGTCTCCAAGGGGAGGTATCAGTAGCAGACGAACGTATCGCCGCTGCTGAAGAGACGGCCGTGACGGCTGGTGAGCATCTGGTCACCAGCACCCGCCACCATCTGGAACAGGCCGTCCACCTGCGGCTGCCCGAACTGGACACCACAATCGCGCAACTTGAGCTTTGGGCCGAAACACTCGACGGACCAAACCCCGCCCACGCGGCAGTCCGAGCCGCAGCACAGGAAGCAACCCTGGCGCTGGCCCGCCGTGAGGCCCAGCTCACGGCCGAGCTGAACATAACCCGTACAGGGCTTGGCGAGCTGCGGCAAGAGCAGGAACACCTGATCGCTGGCGGGCATGAGATGCCACCGGCACCACACACCCGGTCAGCGAATGCGCGCAGCGGACCTGGCGCTCCACTATGGAAAGTCATCGATTTCACCCACAGCGTGTCCACAAAGGACCGTGCCGGGCTGGAAGCGGCGCTAGAAGCGGCAGGAATACTCGACGGCTGGGTGCAACCGGACGGCACCCTGCTTGCCGACGGCACTGATGACATCGTCGTCACCGGTGGACCGGTGGTCCCGCAAAACCTGACCCGCGTACTTCAGCCTGTGGCCGGTCCGGCCAAAGACGCAGGGCTGGCACCCGAAGCGGTCCACACCCTCCTGGCCGCGATTGGGCTCGGCGGTCAGTCCGATGCGATGGCATGGGTGGATGTCAACGGCCGGTTCGGCAACGGAGTCCTCACTGGCCAATGGCACAAGCATGCCGCCGTCCACATCGGCGAAGGGGCCCGCGAGGCCGCTCGCCAGGCACGTCTTGCCGAGCTGACCGTCCTCATCGAACAGGCAACCGCCCAGATCGGAGATCTGACCGATCGCCTGGCAGAGACCGAGCAGCAGCGAATGATGCTCATGGCAGAGGCAGACAGCGTTCCCGGAGACCATGCGCTCCGGGAGGCATTCACCCTCATCCGAACCGAACGCGACAGCCGCCGCCGGCTCGCCGACGCATACCACCAGAGCCAGGAGAAACTGCGGAACCTCGAAGCGCAGGCGCTGTTGGCACAGCAACGGTCCGTAGAATTTGCCTCCGACGTGGGCCTTCCGCTGAACACGGGTGAGCTCAAGCAGATCAGAGATGCCCTTGGCGAGTATCGAGTGGCCCTCGCGGAATGGTGGCCAGCCTGCCTGGCCGCGGCCGAGGCCGCCGTACGGCTGGCCACAGCTCAGGACGACTACACGGACGCCTCCGCGAAAGTCGAACCAGCCAAACAAGCCAGCGACGGGGCAGCTACGGAGGCCCAGGCTGCGAGGGAGCGGTATTCCGCGCTGCTCGATGCCAGCGGCGCCTCCATCGCCGAACTGCAGCGGCAGCTCGGCTCCCTGCGTACAGAACAGTCGCGTGTGGACCGGGAGGAGAAGGCCGGCCGCGAACGTGAGCGTGAAGCGCTGGGCGCCAAAGGGAGAGCGGACGGCAAGCTAGAAGAGCTGATGGTGGAGATCGAGCATGCGGCAGCCCAGCGAGATGCCGATGTGGAGCATCTGCGCCAGTTCGCCACGACGGGCCTGCTGGAGCTGGCTTGCCCGCAACTGGAGACACCAAGCCTGGAACAGACACCGTGGCCGGCCACGCCGGCCGTCCTCATCGCCCGCGCCATCGACCGAGAACTGTCGGAAGTGGACGATGCGGACCGCCGGTGGGAACTGGTGCAGCAGCACGTCAGCAATGACAGCAAAACCCTGACCGATGGACTCTCGCGGCATGGTCACCGGGCCGCCGTCATGCAACGCGGCGATGTACTCGTCGTCGACGTTACCTTCCAGGGAAGGATCGTCCCCGTTGCTGTTCTTGCCGATGCGCTCGCCGCGGAAGTACAGGAGCGCCAGCGGTTGCTGTCTGCCCGCGAACGTGAAGTGCTCGAAAACCACCTGGTCAGCGAGGTAGCCGGCGCGCTGCAAGAGCTCATCACCATCGCGGAACGCCAGGTTGAGACGATGAACCAGGAACTGGAGCAGCGGCCAACCTCTACCGGCATGCAGCTGCGTCTGGTGTGGCGGACAGCCAAGGATGCACCAGTGGGGCTGGCCGAGTTGCGCGACCGGCAACTGCGGCAGACCACCGATGTGTGGAATGAGGAGGACCGGCGCGTCGTCGGCGCATTTCTGCAGCAGCAGATCGCCACCGAACGGCTGCGGGACAGCTCTGGTACCTGGATCGAGCAACTGACCCGCGCGCTGGACTACCGATCGTGGCACGAGTTCGCCATCCAGCGGCGCCAGGACGGTCAGTGGCGGCCAGCCACTGGCCCGGCCTCCGGCGGAGAGCGCGTTCTGGCAGCCAGTATTCCGCTGTTTGCCGCTGCCGCCTCGTACTACAGCTCAGCACACCAGCATGCACCCCAGCTGATCGCGCTCGATGAAGCGTTCGCAGGCGTCGACGACGACTCCCGCGCGAAATGCCTGGGGCTGCTGGCGACCTTTGATCTCGATGTGGTGATGACCAGCGAACGTGAATGGGGTTGCTATCCGCAAGTACCCGGCCTGGCAATCGCCCAGCTTTCCCGCCGTGACGGCGTCGACGCCGTGCTGGTGACCCCATGGCGGTGGGATGGACACGGGCACCGCTATCAGGTTCCTCGCCCTGTGCCACACATCCCGGCACAACCCGCGTCGAAGCCGCTTGAACAGGCGGCATTTGACATATGACCGACCTGGATCGGCTGCATCGCGTGTTCGCAGGCGAGGACACGCGTTGGCTTCTGGAACGTGCTCGGCGGCGACTCGAAAAGGGTGAGCCCTTATCAGGCACGATCGCCCTGTCCAATCCCACCATTGAGCAGCGCATCGCGTTGGAACGGTTGCTTGGCCGGCGTCCGGGCCGTGGAACGACACTGTCGGTCGCCGTCAACGAGGTTGATGAGGTGATCCGGCGTGGCGGTATACACGATGAAGGTTTGAAGGGCGTAGTTGAGGTGATCACCGGGCCGGTCGTGCTACTGAGCGCCGTGGCCGCGGCCGAGCTTGCCCGGCGAGACCGGACTCTTGCCCCACTCGACGACCTCATCCAGACGCGCTCCGAGTATGCCGAGTGGGCAACCGATCCACGCACCCGATCGCTTGTGCTGCGCCTGTTGCCAGATCCAGAAACGGTTGTCCAGCTGGTACGGGTCCTCAGCGCCCTTCCCGCGGAAGGTCTCACCCTCGCCCGGTTCGCCGCCACTACAGCAGGTAATCCGCACGATCTCGATGTGGGCCGTCCACTTGCGACACTGGCCGAGTCGGCCATCAGCACGGTCTGGTGCCCGTCCGCGGATACCGAGATTGGCCGGGCACAGCGTCGCCGCGCCTTGTGGGACAGCGTGGGCGTACTGCTCGACGAGCTGTCCTCGACCGCGCTGTGCCTCAACCTCACCGCTGCTGCAGGAACCCGGCTCAACCGGCTCACTGAACCAGCCCGTGAGCTCGGCGAGCCACTGCTGCTGACCATGCGCCAGCTCGGCCGGGACAAACTGTCCTTTCACGACGATCATGTCTTCGTATGCGAAAACCCTGCCGTCGTTGCCGCAGCAGCTGACGCACTCGGCTCGCACTGCCCGCCACTGATCTGCCTCAACGGCCAGCCCTCCACCGCCGCGCTCCGCCTCGTGAAGGCGGTACACGATAGTGGGGCGAATCTGCGCTATCACGGTGACTTCGATTGGGGCGGTATTCGCATCGCTAACCTGCTGCTCAGCCGGATCCCATGGAAACCGTGGCGATTCCGAACAGAAGACTACGAACGCGCGGCAGACCACGCGAGCGCTCCCGTCGCCGGCTTACCGGTACCAGCCCGTTGGGATCCGGCGCTGCATGACGCTTTACTTCGGCGTGGCGTACGAGTGCATGAGGAGCTTGTCCTCAGCGATCTCATCGCTGACCTTGCTGAACGGTCAATGCGGTGAGTTCTACCCAGAATTTAGACGGGCGTGCCGAAGCAGAGGCTGTCTAACGCCGGTCACCGAGATCGTCACGCTTCGTTTCCTGGTGGAGCACACGATCAGCACCTCATTATCGTGCCCAGACGCTCGTGCCCCTGCGAGGAAGCCCCCCTCACCGCCATTTTGGACCAGCACCCGGAAGAGCGCGTTTCCGGTGCTGCGTGCACCGTCAGCGATGAGGCTTGAACTCATCTTCTATTTCCGGTCAGGTGATCGGCGGGATGGGTTGTGGCGTGGGCTCGGAAAAGACGTGGCCGTAGCCGAGTAAGGTCAGCGATCATCTTGATGGGCGACCGTGTAGACCGTGTCGCCGTGTCGCCGTGTCGCCGTGTCGCCGTGTCGCGGGCGGCCCGGCGACGTACCAGGAGCGCGGTCCCGCTGCCTGATGGGCGGGTTGAGGGCACACGGGATGCGAGCGGCACGCCACCCCTGCCTTGAACCTCATTGATGATGATGGACAAGTCAGACATAGGACGGGGCAGGTGTAGGTCCTGACGAACGGCGATGGTACTCAACTTAATCCGACACTTTGCGGCTTGATCCAGGGGTTACGGTTAGTCAAGTAAACGTCGTATCTTGCACTTTGACATATTCGTCGATGTGGAAGGTCATGCCGATGACTCGAGTCGCTTTGCAGCCATGCGCTGACAAAGCTGCGCAAGCCAATCTCCGCAAGACCATCGATTTCCCGGTGTTGTTCTCCTCGATCTCAGATCTACTCGGAGCCGAAAGAAAGCTTCTCGAATCTGTCCATCCGCAGCTAGAAGCACCGATGTGGGGGTCGGTGCCCCATCCGAACGCTGTGAGGGATCATGATGCCTTGAGGTCGGGCGATGTGGTGTTATTCGGCAGACAATGGACGATTCTTCCTCAAAGGAAGGGTGGGTGCAAAGTGGCGAAATGCGGAGCTGGCGCGTTTCCTTTGGGGCCAGCGCGCAGATGGTGAAACGTGGGAGCTCATGTATTCGCTCCTCGAGTTCGAATCCATTGATACTCCATACGATGTCCTAAATGGCCGTTGGGGATATAAACCCCTAACGTCTCCCCGCAGTTTTCGGCTGCTAGGGCGTGTTTAAGAAGTGGATTCATAGCCATTCGTTGATGGCGGCGATGTGTACGACGGCTTCGTAGCGTACGGCGAGTTTGTCGTACCTTGTCGCCACGGCCCGGTTGCGTTTGAGCCGGTTGATGCCGCATTCCACCGCGTGGCGCTGCTTGTAGACCTCGCGATCGAACACCGGTGGCCGTCCGCCCTTGGAGCCCTTGTTGCGTCGGTGGGCGGCCTGGTCGTCCTTGACCGGGATGGTCGCCTTGATACCCCGGCGGCGGCACAAGGCCCGGTCCGGGCGGGTCCGCGCCCGCCCACCTGCCAGCCGGGGAACCCGGATGCCGTCCAACACGGCCTGGAACTGGGGCGAGTCGCCCCGCTGCCCGGCGGTGATCACGATGGATAGTGGTTTCTGGCCCTGCTCGCAGCCCAGATGCACTTTGGTGGTCAGCCCGCCGCGG
>DASRJV010000292.1:0-8843 GCA_035649295.1 Propionibacteriaceae bacterium | reverse complement strand
TCTTGGCCACCGCATTGTGTGGTGGGTACGCCGGGTGCTGAGTTTCATGATCAACTCACCTTTCGTGACTTCGCAGCCGTCTTCGACAAGGGCGAATACGAACCGGCATACTCAGCCTTCGAAGGCGCCACGGCCGATGGTGAGAAGCTGTCAGCCTGGTTGCGCGCCCGCGGAGTCGATGAGGTCGACATCTGCGGCATCGCCACCGATTACTGCGTACGGGCCACTGCGTTGGACGCGGTGCGCGAGGGCTTCGAGACGACCGTCTTGCTCGACTTGACCGCAGCAGTTGCGCCGGATCGGATTGAGGAAATATCAGCTGAGCTGGCCGAGGCCGGCGTAACTATCCGGGATTGAATGCGAGGCCTCTGACCAGCGAATCAGTGCCGCCACCTACCGGAGCCGGACTGGGCTGTTGAGGCGACCACCTCCTCTACTCCGCCACTTTCGGTAGGTCGACACCGTGCTCCCGGGTCCAGGCCCGAGCCTGGAGCCGCGTGTCGATCATCTCCTGGCGCAGCCCGGCGGCACGTACCTCTCTTCTCCGTTCAAGAAATCGACCAATGCGGCGTTTTCGACCCTCTGACCTGATGAGATGGCCAAAGACCGACATCGGTCGGAAATTTGACCCGAGGACGATGCGAGTGTGGCTGCGGTCTAGGTGGGATCAGATCGGGGCTGCGTAGCCTGCTGACTATGGAGCTGTTCGACAGCCTGGTCGACGACGAGACCCTCGTACGGCAAGCAGAGACCCCTGTGGCGGCGGTGGTCGCCAGCCACTGCGAACTCCGCAATGCGTACCCGGATCTACTCGCGACCTTGGTTGTCCCCGACACTCGGCTGACCGAAGTCGCTCGACAAGTCCCGTCCAGTGCCAGCGTTCCGCTCAGCGTGATCACCAGCGCCGGCGCCGGAGGGCTGCTCGCGCTGAGCCGTCACAAATCGGCGAGCGTCGAGATTGCCTCGGTTGAGCCGGCCCTGCGCGACCTCGATGATCTTGCCGGTAGCGCAGCTCGGGTGATTTCAGCCGCCGGAGGGCTGGAGCCGGGGGTTGCGGTCTTCATCGAGCTGCCGTACGCACCAGGTTGGGAGTCCGCTGTCGGGCTGATCGAGGCCGCCGGCCTGGCCGGCAAGATCGCTGTCGGCCAGGCCGAGCCGCGGCAGGTTGTCGAGCAGCTGTCGATCTTGATCGAGGCCGACCTGCCATTCAAGATCACCAGTCCGCTCGCGGAAGACTGGTTGGCCCTGCTCAGCACGGTCGACGCGCTTGTCGATGGCGCCAGCCTTGAGGAAGCGACGGAACTATTGCGACTGGCTGACCGTGATCGAGTCCGCACAGCAGTAGCCGGCTGGGACCCGCCGACGCAGTCACGGGTGCGCCGCAGGGTACGCCGCCTCGGCACCCCTCGGGTCCGGGATGTGATTACAGCCCTGACAGGCTATGGACCACGCCCCGAGTCCTAGCGCGAGCGCCGCTCAACTAATGCGCCGCGAGCGTCGGGAATCGCGCGCCGGCGCACGGAGGAGGAGTGAGCGGAGGCGTTCTTCCTCCGCGAGCGACGACGACGGCGGCGGATTCCAATGCGCGATGCGCGAGCAGCGCTCAACTGATGCGCCGGCGGTACTGGGCTACCACGAGGTAGCCGACGCCAACAACTGCCGCGAGTGTCAGCCCGAGAAGTGGGAGCTGTGGGCCAGCTCCGCTGGTTGACGACAGCGCCGCATCAACTGCGGGTCCGTTCGAGCCTGACGCGCCACGATAATTGGCTGGCTCCGTGAGGCCGGCATCGATGCTGCTGTCAGCGGCACCCTCACCGCCAAGAGCGAAGACTGGAGTCATTCCGTCCTGATTGGCATCAGAATCAATTGCCGGGTCGTGGCCGGCGTCCTGGCTGGTGAACATCAGGTCGTGCGGCTTGCTAAATCGAATCTGGTAGTTACCGGCCGGCAGCTCACGGAAGGTGAAGTGGCCAGTCTTTGACGTCACCGCAGTGGCGAATGCATGGCCGCCGCTGCCCAGGAGCTGGACGGTAATACCTGAGACGCCCTTGTCCTCCGACCCGAGCACCCCATCGCCGTTCTCGTCCAGCCAGACGCGATCTTCGATTAAGTACCTCGTTACCAGCCCGGCGTTCAAGGTCCGGTTTTCGAAGTCGATGGAACCGGCGTTGGCGTCGGTAATCGGCACCAGATTCGGGGCTCCCTGGGCCAGCTTGAAGTCCGGAGTCAGACCGGTCACGGGATCGGGGTCAGAGTCCTGCGCGGAGTCGGTTCCAGCCCCTCGTCCGGTGAAGGCGCGATTTGGCGGCAGGTGAGTGAACTGCACGCGATACTGACCGCCGCGCAGATTGGAGAATTGATAGCGGCCAGTTGCATCGGTAGTGGTCGTGGCAACTACGTTGCCGGCAACAGAGAGCAAGGAGACCGTCGCCGACGCGGCAGGTTCGTCGGGCTGTTGGATGCCGTCGTTGTTCTGATCGAGCCAGACGCGGTCACCCACCGCGTATCGCAGCGGGGTGATTCCGGCATCGATCGTTGGATTGATGTACGCCGCTGTCACACCGTCTGTTGCGGTAGTAGGTCGAACATTGGGTTCCCCAACACCCAAAGTGAAGGGTGGGGTTAGTCCGGAGTAGTCAGGATCAGAGTCGGCTGCACGTTGGTCACCGGCTGCGACTGGCGTCAGCCGGAAATCCTCCGGCACGCCGGCAAACCGTACCGAGTAGGTACCGGCCTGAAGGTCGTCGAAGACGTACCGTCCCGATGAGTTGCTCACCGTTGAGGCCACGACCTTGCCGTCATAGTTGAGTAGTTGGACGCTGACCTTACTGGCGGGCGACTCCCCCGGGTCCTGGACGCCGGACCGGTTGTCGTCGCGCCAGACCGAGTCACCGACTGCGAACCGGGCAACTTCTGGCCGGTTCCAGCCACGCGACACGGTCGTCGGCTCAGGCTGTGGAGCCTCAGTGGACGTGCGACGGGCTGCGACACCCATCCGCACGATCTGGTCGTCCGACGTGACATCGACCGTCGTACTCATGGGCTGGAATGTCTTGCTCTCCGGAACCGGCGTGAGATCGGAGAGCGCCGTGGGAATCTCAGCGACCACGAAATACCGGCCACCTTCGAGCTTGCTTGTGGCGTCAAGGACGAAGGTGCCATCACCCTCCGTGACGCCTTTGACAGGGAATCCGCTGGCGTCGGTTACGGCAATCTTGATGCCGGGCTGCGGCTGATCGATGGTGCTGTCATAGTCGCCATTCCCGTCAACGTCACGGTTGACGATCACCGTCAGGGTGCCGTCAGTGACTTCGGCAGCTGCCGGAACCGGCAATGCCACCATGACCGCCCACGTGATGAGTCCCGCCAAGGCGGCAGCTGGGCGCAAAAGCGAACGCAGCACAAAAACCTCATCAGACCTGGCCCCCGCGCTCCCGAAGGTCTACGGGTAAGAGCGCCCCGAACGCTCCGACCTCGGCTCAATATAGTCAGGTGCACCGTGATCTTCAGGCCATTCCGGTTTTTGACCACAGAAACTGTTACCGACTTGACACCCGCGGTTCAGCGAGGTCGTACCACCTGCGTCTTCGCGGCAATGTCATGCAGAGCCTGCCGCTTCGGGTTCCAGAGCGGAAAGAGCACGTCGATGACTGTGATGAAACTCAGAAATGCGCTGATACCGGGCAGGACCCAGACTGCAGCACGGATGCCGATTGAGTTCCACGGAAGCGGACCAGGGTCATGACCGTGGTCGACCGGTACGACACGCAGCCCGCAGAGCAATTTCCCAGGTGTCGCCGACTTCCAGCGCAGGAAGCCCACGTGATACAGCATCCCGACGCCGAGTGTCACCGAAGTGACGATCAACTGGCTGGAGCCAGCGATCAAGTCTGTTGCAATCAACGGCGGTGGCGGAGGGAGTCCTGCCTGCTGGGCATCCATCATTGCGTTGAAGTAGCTGACCATGGTCGCGTACAGGGATCGCCACACCGGAAAGGTGATCACGGTGACGATGGCTGTGAGGATCACGTTGTCGATCAGCACAGCCAGCACCCGCCACCACCACGACGCCAGCGGGACGCCGTCTGCGGTCATGGTCGCCTGCGCTGAACCTGTCCGCGGTCCGGCGTGGCCGAGCGGCCGAGGCGCGTTGGGGGTCGGGTAGGACGCGTACGGAGCCTGGCCATAGCCCACGCTCGGCGAGTCCGCTCTCGGGCGAGTGGTGCGGGACCACTGCCAGCCGTCCCAATAGCGTTCCTGGACCGAGTTCACCGGGTCCGGGTACCAGCCGCTGGGAGCCGCATGACGACCGGGCGGTGCGGGCGGTGAGCCTACGGGAATGTCAGACACCTTTTCATCGTAGTGTCGGGCCCGCGAAGACCCGTTCAGATGTGGCGCACGATCAAAGATCAACAGCCCTGATATCCCAGCGATCCAGTCGAAACCTGGCCGTTTCTCACGGCAGCATCAACAACTTGTTGCAGTTTCGAAATGATTCGGGCTTCCGTTCCAACAGTAGTGGGCAAGGCGGGGGTCTTTACGTTATACATAGCTCAGGGCACCACAGAGCCAGCGACTACGAGCAAGGGACAACTGATCAGCGTGGGATCAGGTGTGAACGCCAGGGCCGTCGCAGCGGCGTATCAGTCGAGCCGTTCGGCCGATCGACACGAGTCCCGACCGGGACGCGGGCAATCCTCCACCCACAGCACTGAGTCCGATCTCGCACAGCCCCACTGGTTATCGACGGAAGTAGACCATGTGCCTGGTCACCGTCAGCGTGCAGATTCTACGTGCAGCCAGCAGCTCTTCCTGTGTCTGCGCGTCCAGCCCACGAACGGCCGTGAGGCCCAAAGACCCCTTCATAGGGACAACACCAGGAAGGAATGACTCCAGATGCGCTGGAATCACAAAGTAGCGGCGGCCGCAGGCTTGTCCGCGTTATTGGTCGCCACAGCTGGTTGTGCCGGAGCCGGTGGAGCCGGCGGCGGTGGCGGTGGCGGTGGCGGTGACAACTCGATCAACGTCTTGATGGTCAACAATCCCCAGATGCTCGCGCTGCAGAAACATGCCGGCGAGTTCACGAAGGAATCCGGCATCACGGTGAACTTCACCGTCAAGCCGGAGAATGAAATGCGCAACCAGGCTGCGCAGGAGTTCGCCAACCAGTCAGGACAGTTCGACGTGGCGACACTGTCGAACTTCGAGATCCCCTGGTACTCCAAGAACAACTGGCTGTGGTCGATGGATGACATCCAGGCATACAAGGATGACAAGGAGTTCAACCAGGACGACATCTTCCCCGCGATGACCGAATCGCTGAAGGGTCCGGACGGCAAGCTCTACGGCGAGCCGTTCTACGGCGAGTCTTCGTTCCTGATGTACCGCAAGGATGTCGCGGACAAGGCGGGTGTGACGATCAAGGACAAACCGACCTGGGACGAGGTGGCCGCTGCGGCAGCGAAGCTGGATGGTGCGGAATCCGGAATGAAGGGGATTTGCCTGCGCGGTCTCCCCGGCTGGGGTGAGGTATTCGCACCTTTGACAACGGTCGTGAACACGTTCGGTGGCACATGGTTCGAGAAAGACTGGACAGCCAAGGTCAACGCACCGGAGTTCAAGGCAGCAACCACCTTCTACACCGACCTGGTGAAGGCGCATGGTGAGGCGGGTGCAGCACAGGCCGGATTTGCCGAGTGCCTGACTGCGACGACTCAGAGCAAGGCGGCCATGTGGTACGACGCCACCTCGGCCGCCGGCAGCCTGGAGGCCCCCGATTCACCAGTCAAGGGCAAGATGGCTTACGCACAGGCGCCGGTCAAGCTCACCGATGCTTCCGGCTGGCTGTACACCTGGGCGTGGGCAATCGAGAAGAAGAGCCAGAAGCAGGACAACGCCTGGAAATTCATCTCCTGGGCCTCATCGAAGAAGTATGAGGAACTGGTTGGCACACAAGACGGTTGGGCAACGGTGCCGGCCGGCAAGCGTATCTCGACCTATGAGAACCCTGAGTACAAGAAGGAAGCCGGAGCCTTTGCCGAGGCGACCTTGAAGGCGATCGAAGAGGCTGACCCGGTCAACCCAGGTGTCCAGCCGCGGCCAACGATCGGTATTCAGTTTGTGGACATCCCCGAGTTCCCCGACCTTGGCACGAAGGTCAGCCAAGACATCTCGGGGGTGATTGCCGGTAAGAAGAGCGTCGACGACGCGCTCAATAACGGGCAGAAGCTGGCTGAGGTTGTCTCCAAGAAGTACCAGGGCCAGTAGCAGGATCCGAGAGGGCTCTTCGGCAGGCTCAGCTGGCATTACGGCCGGCTGAGCCTGCCGAAGGCCCACGATCAACCCGATAACTCAACGCTGCGCGAACCTGTCGCAGAGCACGGCTCACCTCACACCTGACAAGGAGGCATGGCGCACATGGCCACCACTACGGCGACTCCCCTCGACACGAAGGCCGAGGCCAAGGCAGCCAAGAAGAAGGAGCCCAAACCGAGCTTCAACGAACGCTGGATGGACAAAAA
The DNA here is from genome assembly GCA_035649295.1 of Propionibacteriaceae bacterium. Lineage (GTDB taxonomy): Bacteria > Actinomycetota > Actinomycetes > Propionibacteriales > Propionibacteriaceae > Microlunatus. The sequence continues at coordinate 2,322 of DASRJV010000292.1, read as the reverse complement.
GGGCTGGGTTCGCCGCTTTCCGCTGCTGCCGGCCTTGGTCTTCACCATCATCTTGACCCAGATCCCGTTCATCGCGACGATCATCATCTCGTTCATGAACTGGCAGGCCAACTATCCCAACGAGATCTTCTTCGGAACGCTCAACAACTACGCGACGGTCTTCACCGACCCGGCATTGCGATCGAGCGTGTTCTTCACAGTCGTATTGACCGTGACGGTGGTGATTGTCTCCTTGGCCATAGGCCTGGGCATCTCGCTGCTGTTGAACCGCAGCTTCTTCGGCCGTGGCGCGGTCCGGACCATGATGATCACGCCCTTCCTGATCGTTCCGGTCGCCGCAGCGCTGCTGTGGAAGCACGCGATCTACAACCCGGTCTACGGTCTGCTCAACGGAATCCTGACCTTGCTCGGCGTAGAGGCTCAGCCGGACTGGATCACCGACTTTCCCCGGTTGGCGATCGAGGTCCAGCTGATCTGGTACTGGACGCCGTTCATGACCCTGATCTTGCTGGCGGGTTTGCAGTCCCGGCCGGGTGATGTCTTGGAGGCTGCTTCAGTCGACGGCGCCAACTCCTGGCAGACCTTCCGCTGGATCACCATGCCGCACATGCGGCGCTACCTCGAGCTCGGCGGCCTGCTCGGCTCGATCTATGTGATTCAGACCTTCGACACGGTTTTCGTCATGACGGCCGGCTCGCTCGGTACCGCTAACCTGCCCTTCACTGTCTACGAAACCCTCTACAGCGCCCAAGACTACGGTCTTGCTTCCGCCCAAGGTGTCGTCGTGGTGATCTTCTCCATCGCCATCGCGACGTTCCTGCTCCGTACCGTATCTACCCTGTTCGAGGAGTCCTGATGACCAGCGCACTCGCTCCGGCCCCCAGCAAGCTCGCTGCCGAGCGTAAGAAATCCGCCGAGCGCGGTCGGAGGCTCGGCTCACGCACCGGCAATACCATTGCTGGCATCGCTGCCTGGGCCATCGGCATCCTTTTCGTCTTTCCCGTTTTCTTTATGGTGCTGACCAGCCTCCACTCCGAACCCAATGCATCGACCAACCCGCCCAGCTTCTTTGCACCGCTCACACTGGACGGTTACCGCGAATTCTTCGGCGCGTCTTCAGGAGCCAGCCCGTGGCCGCCATTGATCAACTCGGCGACCGCGTCGATCGTCTCAACCATCCTGGTGATCTTGCTGGCGATCCCGGCGGCGTACGCACTCTCGGTCAAGCCGATCAAGAAGTGGACCGACGCGATGTTCTTCTTCCTGTCCACCAAGATGTTGCCCGCCGTTGCCGGTCTGTTGCCGCTCTACATCTTCGCGAAGTACCTCGGTTTGCTGGACAACATCAACTACCTGTTGATCCTGTATACGGCGATGAACCTACCGATCGCGGTCTGGATGATGCGGTCCTTCCTGGCCGACATTCCCGTCGAGCTCTTCGAAGCCGCCGCAGTCGACGGCGCAGGCTTGATCCGTACCCTGCGCAGCATCATCGTGCCGATCATCTCTCCTGGGATCGCAGCCACCGCACTGATCTGTTTCATCTTCGCCTGGAACGAGCTGCTGCTGGCCAACACGTTGACCAGCGTGATAGCGGGCACGGCACCGGTGTTCCTGACCAGTTTCGTGACATCGCAGGGTCTGTTCCTGGCCAAGGTGTGTGCCGCGGCGACGGTAGTTTCGCTGCCAGTGATCATCGCCGGCTTCGCTGCACAAGACAAGCTGGTGCAGGGTCTGTCGCTTGGTGCTGTCAAGTAGGGCAAGGGGTCAGATGACTGCACTGAACCAGGCCAACCTCGGGTCCCTGTCGATTCCGGTGCCAAGCTATGACCGCTCGCAGGTCACGGTGGGCATCGTCCACTTCGGTGTCGGTGGGTTCCACCGAGCGCACCAGGCGATGTACATCGATCAGCTCATGGACCAGGGCAAGGCCCTCGACTGGGGTATCTGCGGCGTCGGCGTATTGCCTTTCGACCTCAAGATGAAGGAGGCGATGCAATCCCAGGACTGTCTGTACACGCTGGTGTTGAAAGCTTCTGATGGAAGTTGGGAGCCTCGGATCATTGGATCGATCGTGCAGTACCTGTACGCGCCGGATGATCCTGATGCCGTTATCGAGAAGATGGCCGATCCGGCGACCCGGATCGTTTCGCTCACCGTCACCGAAGGCGGGTACAACTTCCATCCGGTGACTGGTGAGTTCGACGACACCAATCCGGCCGTCCGAGCCGACCTAGCTCCCGGGGCAGTGCCGGCCACGACGTTCGGCCTGATCACCGAGGCGCTCGTGCGGCGCCGCTCTCGCGGCATCGAGCCCTTCAC
>DASRJV010000291.1:0-8517 GCA_035649295.1 Propionibacteriaceae bacterium | reverse complement strand
GTGGTTGTCAGTACCGCCGGTGACCAGCTTGGTGCCACGCCGCAAAAGGCCATCGGCCAAGGTCTTGGCATTGGTCGCGACCGCCTGGGCGTATTGCTGGAACTCCTGGGCCCGTGCTTCAGCAAGTGCCACAGCCTTGGCCGCCATCACGTGGCCGAGCGGCCCGCCGAGCACCAGCGGGCAGCCACGGTCGACTGAGTCCGCATACTCCTTCGTGGCCAGGACTAGCCCACCGCGCGGCCCACGCAGTGACTTGTGCGTAGTGGTTGTCACCAGATGCGCGTGGGGAACCGGATCTTCGTCGCCGGTGAAGACCTTGCCGGCCACCAGGCCAGCGAAGTGCGCCATATCGACCATGAAGGTCGCGCCGACCTCGTCGGCGATCTCCCGCATCGTGGCGAAGTTGATCCGGCGCGGATAGGCGGAGTAGCCGGCGATCAAGATCAACGGCTGGAACTCTCGCGCCGCCGCTCGGACCGCGTCATAGTCCAGCAGCTGGGTCTGTGGATCAGTGCCGTAGGAACGCTGATGGAACATCTTGCCGGAGATGTTGGGCCGGAAGCCGTGGGTAAGGTGACCGCCTGCGTCCAGCGACATGCCGAGCGCTCGCTGGTTACCGAACTTGTGCCGCAGCGCCTCCCACTGCTCCTCGCTCAGGTCGTTGACACTCTTCACGCCTTGCTCGGCCAGCTCAGGCACCTCGATGCGGTTTGCCAGGATCGCCCAGTAGGCAACCAAGTTTGCGTCGATGCCGGAATGCGGCTGAGCGTACGCGTATTCGGCACCGAAGAGTTCCCGAGCATGCTCGGCGGCAACCGCCTCGACTGTGTCGATGTTCTGACAGCCGGCGTAGAAGCGGTGCCCGACGGTGCCTTCGGCGTACTTGTCGGACAGCCAGCTGCCCATCGTGAGCAGCACTGCGGGTGAGGCGTAGTTCTCAGACGCGATCAGCTTCAACGAAGCACGCTGGTCAGCCAACTCGGCTCGGATGGCACCGGCGATCCGTGGCTCGACGGTTTCAACCACCGAAAGCGTGGCGCGGTAGGCCTGGGATGCCGCGGCCGAATAGTCAGTGCCCGAGCCTTCGGTCGGTGGGGCTGGGGAGAGGATGTCGGTCACGAGAGTGCTCCTGAGGTGAGAACCGGGCCGCCGCCCAGACTAGTCCAGCCTGCCGACACGAAGTCGTGTCAGTTCATAGAGTGCGATGCCGGCTGCCACTCCGGCGTTCAGAGATTCGACGCTCTCGCTGATCGGGATTGAGGCGAGACTGTCACATGCCTCGCGAACCATTCGGGACAGGCCGGCTCCTTCACTGCCGACGACGAGCACGACGGGTCCCGACAGGTCGGGCACTTCGGAGATGCTGGTGGCGGCATGACCATCCAGACCGATCAGGGTCAGCCCGGCCTCGGCGTACGTCCGCAAGCTGCGGTTGAGATTAGTGGCGCGCGCCACGGGGATGCGAGCCGCCGCTCCGGCCGAGGTCTTCCAGGCGGCAGCGGTCATGCCGGCCGAGCGCCGTTCCGGGATGAGGACGCCGTGTGCGCCGAAAGCTGCAGCAGAGCGGACGATTGCACCGAGATTGCGCGGGTCGGTGATCGAGTCGAGGGCCACGATGAGCGGCTCACGATCGGAATCGAGCGCAGCCGCCAGCAAGTCGTCTGGATGGACGTATTCGAAGACGGGTAGTTGCAGGGCGATGCCCTGGTGCACGGCTCCGCCGGTCAGCCGGTCGAGCTCGGATCGGGCGACCTCGAGCAGCGGGGTTCCTCGGTCTGCTGCGATCTTGAAGATGTCGCGGAGCCTGTCGTCGCGCTCGGCGCCTACTGCAACGTACGCAGCGCGGATGGGGATCTCTACTTCCATCGCCTCCAGCACGGCATTGCGCCCGACCACCCATTCCGGGCCTGATCCCGGACGACCGGTCTTCGGAGCCGATGAGCCGGAGGGCTTGCGGGGGGCTGCCGCCTTCTTCGCACGATAGGCAGCGTGATAGGGCCGATCTTCAGCTTTCGGCGTTGGACCCTTTCCCTCCAGCCCGCGCCGCACCCGACCACCTGAGCCGGCCGTATTGCCTCTGCCCTTACGCCGCACCGCACCCTTGCGCTGGCTATTGCCCGGCATCTCGCCGCCTACTCGTTCGCCGAGTTGTCAGCGCCAGTGGTCGCGTGGACCACCACCGGCGCTGACAAGTCGGCGTGCAGCGACCAGCGGGTACCTGAAGGGGTGTCGGAAACCTCGACACCCAGGGCTGTCAACGAGCTCCGGATGGCATCTGCTGTCGCGAAGTCCTTGCGATCGCGGGCCGCAGTACGCTGCTGCAGCAGCTCCTTGACCAGGCCCTCGACGACGGCAGTCAACTGGTGATTGTCGGTATGCCAGACCTCGCTGTCGGCGTTCAGACCCAAGATCATGAGCATGCCGTTCACCTCGCTGAGGCGGCACGCAATCTGATCACGATCACTCGCCTCAAGTGCCTGGTTGCCTTCTTTGACTGCGTGGTGCAGCGCGGCCACGGCTGCCGGTGTGCCAAGATCGTCATTCATCGCCGTAGTGAACTCCTCAGGCACCTCGGGTGGCCGGGTGCCCACCTGTTCGGTGGCGCGCTCGACGAAGTTGTCGATTCGGGCAAGTGCGGCGGCCGACTCCGCAATCGCAGCATCGGAATACTCGATCGGCGAGCGGTAGTGCGGCTGAGTCAGGTACAGCCGGACCGCGCGGGCCGGGAATCTCTTGATCACTTCTGAGACGAGTGCGCTGTTGTCCAGCGATTTGCTCATCTTCTCCCCGGCAGTGGTCACCAGCGCGTTGTGCATCCAATACCGGGCGAACCGCTGTCCTGCCGCGTTGGACTGGGCCAGCTCGTTCTCGTGGTGCGGGAAGCGAAGATCAAGACCGCCGCCGTGGATATCGAACTCGTCGCCTAAGTACTTGCTGGCCATGGCGGAGCATTCCAGATGCCATCCCGGCCGGCCGCGTCCCCATGGTGTCATCCAGCTAGCCGTCTCCGGCTCGGTTTCTTTGTGTCCCTTCCAGAGTGCAAAGTCTCGTGGATCTTTCTTCCCGCGCGGATCCGAGTCGGCGGCCGGTTCCATGTCATCGATGTTCTGATGGGACAGCGAACCGTACGCCGGCCACGACTTGACGTCGAAGTAAACATCGCCGCTGCCATCGGGTGCCGGGTAGGCGTGACCGCGCTCGATGAGCACCTTGATCATTTCGATCATTTCGGGAATGTGCCCAGTGGCTCGCGGCTCGTAGGTCGGTGGCAGGCAGCCGAGGGCGGCGTACGCGTCGTGCAGCTCCCGCTCGAAGCGGTAGGCGTGCGCAAACCACGGCACTCCGGCCTCAGCTGATTTGATCAAGATCTTGTCATCGATGTCGGTGATATTGGCGATCACGGTGATCTCGTAGCCAGACCATGTCAGCCAGCGCCGCAGGACGTCGAAGACAACTTCCTTACGGATGTGTCCCAGATGCGGACCCGACTGCACCGTGAGTCCGCAGTGATAGATCGACACGTGGTCAGGGCGGACCGGCTCGAACGGGCGTACCGATTGCGTGGCGGTGTCGTAGAGCCGGAATGCGCTTGAGGTCGCTTCCGGTTCGGTTCGCTGGGTCACGACCGTCGAGTCCCCATCTCTACAGCCATCAGGCGGTGCATCGCCTCCACGCCATCCCGCAGCGCCTTCAGGTCGCGTCGGGACATCGTGGCCAGATAGGGCTCGAGGCTGGTGCCGATCGAGTCGCGCATCATTGACAACTGCTGGTTGCCTTTCTTGGTCAACTTGATCATCCACGCTCGGGCGTCACGCGGATCGGCGGTGCGGTCGACGAGGTGCGCCGCCTCCAAACGCTTGACATGGTTGGTGATGGTTGGCTGGGAGCAGTTCTCGGCCACCGCCAGTTCGCTGATCCTAGTCGGCCCGTTGTCCTCCAGACGAGCCAGCAGCCGGGCCGCCGCGAAGCTGATGCTGAAGCCATTCTCTTTGGGAACCCACCGCACGACGCGTGCGGCGGTTGTGATGAGGTCTTCGCCGAGCGTGTGCAAATTGTCGTCCATTTGGGCAGGATATTCCGCTTCCGTTGATAAAGCGTGCAGCGTGTCACCGGCGGATGGCGGCGACCACCAGCTGAGCCAGTTCCGAGTAGGCCTCAGCATCGTTGAGACCAGTGACCGCAGCGATCTCCCCACTCGTAATGCGGCGCATTGTCGCCGTCACCACTTCACCGACGAAGGCCGCCGGGACTCTCCGGAACGCACCGACTCGGGTGCCCTCGTCGATGAGCTCGCGCACTCGCCGCGCCGCAGTCAAGGTGTTCTGTTCGTAGATCTCCGTGGCTGGGCGGAAATTGGCGATGTCGTCGCGGAACGCGCGGCTGGCCGGGCGCAACGCCTCGGCAACGGCCTCGAGATAGCGAGTGACGCGCTTGGCGGGTGCTCTGGTGCGGGCAATCGCCGCCTCTACCTGTTCGGTGGCCCGCTTGAAGAAGTGCCGAACTGCCAGCACCGCGAGCTGTTCCTTGCTCGAGGCAAGTGCATAAAGAGTGCGCTTCGAACAGTTCAGCTGTGCCGCGAACTGATCCATCGTCAGATGGCTGAATCCTTGCGCTAGCACGAGATCGACAAGTGCATCACGGAGCTGCACCTGCCGACTGGTCAGTCGGCGCTCCAGCAAGATGGCTACCATGGCGGTACTAGCGTACTATCTTCAGTACCGGCTCCGCATCAAGGGAGTGAGATGGCTGTCGATCGCCTATTGCCAACCGAAGAGGCCACGGAGCTTGTGGCCGTGGTGCGCGAGATCGCGCAGGCTGAACTGGCGCCACGCGCGGCTAGCGATGAGGCTGCAGGACTATTTCCTCGCGATGCATTTGCGCTGTTGGGCGAAGCGGGCCTGCTGGGCCTGCCGTACCCGGAGAAATATGGCGGTGCCGGGCAGCCATACGAGGTTTACCTGCAAGCCCTCGAAGAGGTGGCATCGGCGTGGATGACAGTCGGCGTCGGCGTCTCGGTGCACGTGATGGCGTCGTACGCCATGGCCGCATTCGGGACACCAGAGCAGCGGGCGAGCTACCTGCCGGAGATGGTCAGCGGTCGGATGCTGGGCGCGTATGCGTTGTCGGAGGCCCAGGCGGGATCGGACATTTCTGCCATGACCACCCGTGCCAAGCGTGCTGATCATGGATATGAGCTCAATGGTGCGAAGGCGTGGACGACTCACGGCTCGTACGCCGACTTCTACACCACCTTTGCGCGCACTGGCGATGATCCGCGCGGTGGCGTGAGCTGTTTCTACGTGCCCGGACACGCACCTGGCCTGACCTTCGGCAGCCCGGAGCACAAGATGGGTTTGAATGGGTCGCCGACCACTGCGCTGTACTTCGATGCTGTTTCCATTGGGGATCGTCAGCGCATCGGTGACGAAGGCCAGGGTGCCCGGATTGCCTTGTCCTCCTTGGATTCCGGGCGGCTGGGAATTGCCGCGTGTGCGACCGGACTGGCACAGGCCGCGTTGGACTTGGCAGCGGACTATGCGAAGCAGCGTGAGCAGTTTGGGCATTCCATTGCGGAGTTTCAGGGGCTTCGCTTCATGCTGGCGGAGATGGCGGCAGCGGTTGATTCTGCGCGTGCGACATATCTCATGGCGGCCCGAAAGCGGGACGCCGGTCGGTCGTTCAGCCGCGATGCTGCGGTGGCGAAGTTGATCGCGTCAGATGTGGCCATGAAGGTGACAACCGACGCAGTCCAGGTGCTCGGTGGCTATGGCTATACCCGGGACTACCCGGCCGAGCGTTATATGCGCGAGGCCAAGGTGACCCAGATCTTCGAGGGCACAAACCAGATCCAGCGGCTCGTCATCGCCCGCCAACTCCTCAAGTAACCTCCCGACTGGAGTCGGACGAGGGGAGTGGGGAATGAGGCTGGGCCAGAGCGATGTCGTGCTGGTGACCGGAGGTGCATCGGGGCTCGGGGCGGCGACTGTGCGGGCGATGGTTGCTGAAGGAGCGTCGGCGCTCATCGTTGATCTACCCAGCTCGTCCGGATCCGAGCTAGCGGCCGAGCTGGGGGAGCGCGTGCGGTTCGCAGCGGCCGACGTACGCAATGAAGATCAAGTGCAGGCGGCTATCGCGGCGGCTACTCAGCTCGGAACTCTCCGGGTCGTAGTCAACTGCGCTGGGGTGGCGACCCCAGGACGAGTGATCAGCAAACGTGGCGTGCTGCCGCTGGAGGCTTTTCGCACGGTGATCGATATCAACCTGGTCGGTACCTTCAATGTGCTTCGACTGGCAGCCGCAGCCATGATCGACAATGAGCCGCTCGATGGTGATCGAGGATTGGTGATCATGACCGCGAGTGTCGCCGCCTTCGATGGTCAGATAGGCCAGGCCGCGTACGCGGCGAGCAAGGGCGGCGTCGTGTCTTTGACGCTGAGCGCGGCAAGAGACCTTGCAGACAAGGCGATCCGGGTCATGACCATCGCGCCGGGTGTCATGGAGACTCCAATGATGGCCGACCTTCCGGGGGAGACGAAGTCGATCTTGGAGGCGCTCGTGCCCCATCCGCATCGGCTTGGCCGACCCGAGGAGTACGCGATGCTGGTCTCTTCGATCATCGAGAATCCGCTGCTCAACGGAGAGGTCATCCGCCTCGACGGCGCCTTGCGAATGCCGCCTCGTTGATCATGAGCGGATTGCCCTGAGCTCGGCGCGGGGCGCCTTCCTACTTCTTGGCCTTGGCGCGCAGCGCGGTGATATCCAGATACGCCGCAGCCGGCTCCTCCACTTCCCTTCTGGATGCGGAGACCTCATCCTCCCAGGGGTCGTAGGGTTTCTCGTCCTCCTCATCGGCAAAGCCCTGTGACGGGTCGAAGGGATTGGCCAGCGGTCCCATCGACTCCATCCCCGACACGATTGCCTCATCCGGCAGGCCCTGCAGCACAGTATTCATGTATGACTGTGCCGCGTCCTCCATGGAGATCTCGGAGCCAGCCGCTTCACTGAGGAACCAGCGATGCTCCAACACCTCGTGGTAAAGCTCGGCCGGCTCCAGTTTGGACCGTAGCTCCAGCGGCACGGACTGCACGATCGGCTCGAACTGATCGGTCAGCCACTCGTGCGCCACGATCGCCTCGTCAGCACCCTGCTGATCAGTTCGCGCGCGGTAGTAGTCGAGGTCATTGAGCAGCCGCCGAGCCTGGTTCTCCTCGGTATCCATCCCGGTCAGCCGGATCAGCCGGCGCTGGTGATGGCCGGCATCCACGACCTTCGGCTGGATTCGGATGGTCGAGCCGGCGAAGTCGGTGGTGATGTCCAGCTCAGCGACGTCGAAGCCGAGCGCGTTCAGCCGGCGGACCCGGCTCTCGATGCGGTGCATCTCGCCGGTGTTGAACTCCTCGGCACCGGTCAACTCGTCCCACAGCTCGCGGTACCGGCTCTCGATCGTCTCGACCAGCACCAGCGGATCCAACGCCTCGTCCAGGAGACCGCCGGCCTCCAGGTCGCTGAACTCCCCGTACAGGTTGGTGCGTGCGATGGTCAGGTCATGTTCCCGCTGACCAGGAGTCAGCTGGTCATGCAGCTCGCTGGTCTCGGCATCCACCAGATAGGCCGCGAACGCTCCGGCATCGCGCCGGAACAACGTGTTGGAGAGCGAAACATCACCCCACAAGAAGCCGATCAGATGCATCCGCGCCAACAACACCACCATGGCGTCCACCAACCGGTTCACCGTGTCCTGCCGTACACCACGGTTGAACAAGGACCGGTACGGCAGTGAAAACTGCAGATGCCGCGTGATCAGGATCGGGTCAAGCGGCTCGCCGTCTTGATCGACCCGCGCCGTGACCACCCCGACCGCCTCGACCGAAGGCGTGTCCAGCCGAGTGAGATCACGTAGCAGCTCATACTCATGAAGTGCGAGGCGCTCCATCACCTCCTTGAACGCGTACACCTCATTGCCCACGCGGACGAACCGTACGACGTGCCGCGAGATGCCGCGGGGCAGGGCGACCAGGTTCTCCTGTGGCCAATCTGCCAGCGGCGTGCCCCAGGGCAGAGTGATCAGCTGGGTGTTGGCCTGTGCCGCCAGGAACCTGGGCATGAGCCAATCTTGGCATCAAATGGTTCGGCCTCCCGCGAGATGCGGGAGGCCGAATGTTCTGATCAGGCGTTATGCGTTGCAGGTGAGAGGCGGTCGCCACTCTCCTTGGAGAACACGTGCACGTGAGTTTCATCGACGAGCAGCCGCACGCTCTCGCCACGATGGGGCGGTGCGGCGCCGTGGATCCGGGCAACGATCTGCTGAGCCGTGATCAACTCGTCCTCGGCGATACCAGACAAGGTGCCATAGACGAACGCATCGGCGCCCAGCTCTTCGACGACACCGATATCGATCGGGATGCCCTCGCGACTCTCTGGGTTGTCGGAGAGTCGGAAGTTCTCAGGGCGGATTCCCAACACGAGGTTCTTCTCGTCGGGTGCCTTGGCGAGCGTGTCGCGAGGCACCGGGACCGT
>DASRJV010000290.1:0-7190 GCA_035649295.1 Propionibacteriaceae bacterium | reverse complement strand
CCCCGAAGGCAGCCTCACCGTTGACCAGATCCTGGGCACCCAGGGGGAGATGCTCGCCGATGACGCCAGAGAGGCGATCCGCGGCGAGCCGCGGTCGCAGCGCGACCCGCTGGAGGTTCTGGCCGAACTCCGCGCCCTTCGTGACAGTGGAATGATCAGCGCCACCGAGTTCGAGATCCGCAAGTCAGCAATCTGGCGCGACATCTAGTCGGCTAGCCGGCGAGGACGAGTGCCTAGTCGGCCGTGGGCTGTCGCGCGCGGGCGGCTCACACCACGGCCGTCATGCCGCCGTCGACATACAGGATCTGCCCGTTGACGAAGTCCGAGGCCGGTGAGGCAAGGAAGATCAATGCCCCCACAAGGTCCTCCACTTCGCCCCAGCGACCGGCCGGTGTTCTCGTCTTCACCCACTCGGTGAACGATTCGTCCTCGACCAAGGCCTGGGTGAGCTCGGTGGCGAAGTATCCCGGCGCGATGGCGTTGGCTTGGACTCCGGCTGGTGCCAGGTCGGCGCACAGCCCCTTGGTGAACATGACGATTCCGCCCTTGGTCGCGCTGTACGGCGTAATGCTCGGCCGGGCGAGCAGGCTCTGGACCGATCCGATGTTGATGATCTTGCCGCTGCCGCGCTCGACCATGCCCCGGCCCACCCGTTGGGAGAGCAGGAAGGCGGCCGAGAGGTTGGTGGCGAGGAGGTCGTTCCAGTCCGCAAGTCCGAACTCAAGAAACGGAGCCCTCCGCTGGATTCCGGCGTTGTTGACAAGAATGTCCGGAGTGCCCCAGGCCCGCTCAATGGCGGCGATACCCCGGTCCACCTCAGCCTGGTCGGTGAGATCGAACGTGCTGACCAGTGTCTCGCCACCGGTAGCTGTCGCCAATGTCTCGGCTGCCGAGGTAGCCCGGTCTGGGTCGCGACCGTGAATCACAACCTGTGCGCCCGCCTCGAGCAGACCCTTGGCGAGCGCCAGCCCGATTCCTCGACTTGAGCCGCTGACGAAGGCGACCCGGCCGGAGAGATCGAACAGGTTCACCGAGCCACCGCTCCCTGGCATTGCTTGTGGAGCGCGTCGGCGATGCGCGTCGATGCCGAGCTAGTGGTGTTGCCGAGCAGCTCCGGCAGCATGGCGCACACGCTACATGGTCGAGACCTCGACTTGCCGACCCGGCACCGAGGCCACCGAGAGAATCCCGTGCTGCCGAGAGGTTAGTGTCTGGCCGTACGGCGTACAGCCTCGACGACGTCACCGGAGTATCGCGTATTGACGGGATTGTCCCAATGCAGATAACTAGATGGTGATCGTCCAACGGCAGGAGACGCTCGTGACCAGCACCTCGGAGAACCTCGCAACCACGACGACCACCGAGTCCAGCGTTGCCACCGAGCGCCACTTCGCCGCCTTGCAGGCCGGCGAGGCCAGCCAGGACAAGATCAGCTCGCTTACCGTGTCGCTGGCGTTTCTGCCCCTTGACCGTCCGATCAGCGATGCCAAGGTGCTGACCGGTCGGCAGAAGCCGATGACCGAAATCGCTTTCCTGTTCGTCGAGATCAGCACACTCGAAGGACATCAAGGTGTCGGCTACAGCTACTCCAAGCGCGCTGGGGGCCCGGGGCAGTACGCCCATGCCAAGGAGATCGCCGAAGAAGTGGTCGGCGAGGACCCCAATGACATCCAGCGGATCTGGACGAAACTGATCTGGGCTGGCGCATCGGTCGGCCGGAGCGGCCTGGCAACCCAGGCCATCGCCGCCATCGATATCGCGCTCTGGGATCTCAAGGCCAAGCGGGCCGGGCTCCCACTCGCGAAGCTGCTCGGTGCCTATCGAGATTCGGTGGCCTGCTACAACACCTCGGGCGGCTTCTTGTCCTCCTCGATCGAGGAGATCATCGACAACGCGCACGCCTCGACTGAGCGGGGAATGGGCGGGGTCAAGATCAAGGTCGGACAGCCCGATCCTCGGATCGATCTGAGCCGGGTGGAGGCGGTACGCGCCGCGCTGAGTGAAGATGTGGCCCTGATGGTCGACGCGAACCAGCAATGGGATCGGGTTTCAGCGCTCCGCATCGGCCGGCAGCTCGAAGGGTTCGAGTTGACCTGGATCGAGGAACCCCTCGACGCCTACGACGCCGAAGGCCACGCGATGCTCGCCGACAAGCTCGACACCGCGATCGCTACCGGGGAGATGCTCACCAGCACCGCCGAACATCGCCTGCTCATCGAGCGCCGCTCGGTGGACTTCATCCAGCCCGACGCCGCTCGGGTCGGTGGAATCACTCAGTTCCTACGGATCATGGCATTAGGCGAGGAGGCCGGGCTCAAACTCGCGCCGCACTTCGCGATGGAGATCCACCTGCACCTGTCCGCGGCGTACGCGCTGGATGCCTGGGTCGAGCACTTCGAGTGGCTGGAGCCGCTGTTCAACGAGCGGCTGCGGATCGCTGATGGACGCATGCACCTGCCGGCCCGGCCTGGCTTGGGGTTCTCGCTCAGCGACCAGGCACGGGCGCTGACCGTCGAGACAACCACCGTTGGACTCCGGTAGTCGGTGAATGTGCCCTGAGAGCCTCAGGCTGCATTCGATCGCGAGGTTGTCACCTCGGCAACCACCTCGCGTGTCTCCGCTTCGCTGAGTCGACCGTCGGCGATCACCGCGTCAAAACGGCGCTGCAGCACCACGCCGAGAGCAAGGATCGCCGGACGGTCCCAGGCGAGCGCCGAACCGAGGCCCGGGTAACTGCGCACCCGTACGAACCAGGGCTCACTGGCCGCGGCCGCGTCTGGCGCTGCGATGACGATGGTGGCCGGCCCGCTGACGCCAGGCCCCGCGGCAAAGTCGGCAGACCACGCGACCCATGGCGCCAGGCTGCCGTGGACCTCGTCCTCGCCACGTGCCTGATCAGTGAACACCTCGACGTTCTCGCAAGCCGGGAACCGCCAGAAGAAACCGCCGTAGCCACCACCGACGCGGCCCTTGCTGCCCGGCGAGTTGAGTTCGGCGCCGGCGTCGGCACGCAGCCGGGACTCGAAGATCAAATTCCAGCTCTGCTGATCGATGGCACTCCAGCCGATCGATCGTTGCTCGTGCAACGCGACCGATCCATCGTGGGCGATCCACTGCAGCTCTTGGGTGAGCGCGCCGTCCTCGAGCTCGGGTGACTCGCCGACGATCACACCGTGGTTGTCGAGCAGCACGTACCCCTGTCCGTGGACATAGGTGCCACCACCCCAGAAGTGGCTGCCATTCACATCGGGTATGGCCATACCGACACCGTTGTGCCAGTCGTGGTCGGCCGGATGGTGGGCCGACACCACCACGCCGGCTTGCGTGCGTACCGGGTGCAGGTAGGGCCGGGGGGTCGAGGTGGGTATGGTGCCGCGACCGTCGCGGTAGACCGCAACCTCGGCATTGGAAAGCCGGGCCCATACGAGCACCTTGTCCCGTTCGCGGTGCGCCCAGGGCACGCCGAGTTCTGCAAACGTCTGCCCGCTCACGGCCGATTCCCATAGCCAGTGCTCGACATTGTCGACGCTCGGCCGCCGGTCCCGACCTTCGCCTTCCCACGTGATCGATCGAGGGTCGATGCGCACCGGCTCTTCAGCTGCAGCAATGGCGCCAAGTACCCGCATGAATGCTCCGGTACTGATCAGCGGCACGAGCAGCGGCGTTCCTTCTCGACGGTAGGCCAGCAGGTTCTCGACCAGATCAACCCGGGTTGTGGTTTCTGTGCGGCTCCGGTCCCCTGTCTCGATTTCCACCCGATCAGTGGTGTAGCTGAAGTTGGCACGGCCGAGCGTTCCTTGGATGTGCACCTGCGGCTGACGCTCGATGGCTGCACACAGTGTGAGGGCGCAGGTCACCTGGAATCCCCGCGTGGTGCGAATCCGGACCACAGATGTGTCGTCGCTGTCGATGGCGTTGGCCCGGTAAAGATCGGTCTCCACCGACTCGACGTCGTCCAGTCGGCGGCAGCCGACGATGGCCAGGGCCGTGACCACCGCGTGTGCCAGGGCATTCGTGGCGACGCCGTCGATGACGGGCTGGCCGCCCAAGCTACGGCGGCCGGCCCACGGTGAACGTGTCCAGTAGCCGACTGTGCGCGACCAGGGCCCCACGGCACTGACCTTGACCAGACGACCAATGTCCAAAGCGTCTTCGGTGAGAATCTCGAGGGCGCGCGATCCCAGGCTCTGGAAGCCGACCTGAACCACTCTCCCGGTCTGCTGCTCGACCTGTAGAAGAGACTGGAAGTCTTCCAAAGAGGCCACTGGGGGCTTTTCCAGATAGACGTCCGCACCCGCCCTGAGGGCGATCGTGGCCAGCTCGAAGTGCGCACCGAGCGGCGCGGCGATGATCACGACGTCCACCGGTCCGACCGCAGACAGTGCGTCGGTCAGATCGGCATACAGATCTGCGCCGTAGATGGTGGGCGGGTCGAGCACGACTCCAGGGTCGACCGCCGCGACGAGGTCGACCAAGCCCTCATCTGAGAGCCGAGCGATCCGCTCGGCGTGGACTTTTCCGAACCCTCGTACGCCGACCAGGATGAGCCTGGCTGGAGATGCCGAGGAGCCCGACGCTGCAGCGGAAAGGTTCATCCCCAATCCCCGCCCCTTCTACGCCGTCACGGTGTAAAGAGCCTAGAAAACGCTTTCACAAACGGTACCGGATCGGTATAACTGATGGCGAGCCCACCCAACACCTGGTGTGCCGGGTCGGAAATCGCGAGGACAACCTGAAGAGAAACGTTCGTCATGACTGACCGATCTGCCGCTCGACCGCGGACGATCGCCGACGTTGCGGCTCGCGCGGGTGTCTCACTGGCCACGGTCTCACGGGTGATGAACGGCAACCCGTCAGTCGATGAGTCGCTGGCGGAGAAGGTTCGCGCGGCTGCCGAGGAGCTCAACTACTCTGCCAGCCCACTCGCTCGCAGCTTGGTCCTCGGCAAGACGAACACCATCGCAGTGGTGGTTCCTGACCTGTCGAACCCGACATTCCACGGTGTGTTGCGCGGTCTGAGCCGTGCTGCTGGGCGGGACGGCTATCACATTTTGATCGCCGACTCCGCTGAGTCGGTCGCCGAGGAACGGATCCTCGCCGTCGAGACGCGACGGCGATGCGATGGCATCGTGCTGTGCGCGCCTCGCATGGCTGAGGCGGATCTCAGCCCCCTGCTCACAGAACTTCGACCGGTTGTCCTGGTGAACCGTGAGGCTGGATCATCCAGCACGCCTGTGGTCGCCGCCGACTACCGAGCTGGGCTGAGGGAGTTGCTGGATCTGCTGTACGGGTATGGTCACCGCTCTTTGGTATACCTCGCCGGGCCGCCTCAGAGCGCATCGAACGCGAGCCGGCTCGAGGCGGTGCGCGACTTTCTCGGTGATCATCCGGAGACAGCAGTTGAGGTTCTGCCTTGCGGAGTCAACTTCGCCGAGGGATATCAGGCCGCAGAGCGCGTTCTGTCTTCGCCGGCGACCGGTGTCTTGGCCTTCAATGATCTGGTCGCCATGGGTTTGATGAGTGCTCTGGGCGAACGTAGCGTCAGCGTGCCGGGGCAGGTTTCGGTGGTGGGATTCGACGACATACCGTTTGCACGCTACATGACACCGCCGCTGACCACCGCATCCGTTCCCGTCACCGAACTCGGCGAGCAGGCCTGGCGTCGGATATGGGATCTGCTGAACGATCGCGCACCTGGGCAGGCGATCTCCCTCCGGCCCCGGATCGAGAGTCGGGGCAGCACGGGGCCGGTCCGGTAGTCCATGCGCGCTGAACCCTTCGACGAGCTCAGGACGGCGCCTGTCGCAGCGGGACGGCCCGCGCCAAACCCAATCGCAGGCTACGAAGACTGGCCGGCGGCAGTGCGGTCTGCCGAGCCCTACGTCGGCGCGGACTCGGCTGGCACAGCGTTAGGTCGGCTGCTCGGCCTGCGAAGACTGGGCGGCCGCCCAACAGTGCTCGATGACGGAAGTCGGCGTCAGGACGGAGTCCTGATCCGTCGCCTTCGCTGGTCGGTGGGTTACGGGCCCGATACGACGGCATGGTTGCTGCGACCAGCAGGTGTAGGGCGGAGCTTGCCCGGCGTACTCGGCATGCACTGTCACGGCGGCGTGCGGTCAGTTGGCGCTGAGCAGCTTGTCGACCTCGGTGCCGACTCGACCGCGCGGGCCGTCTGGCTTCGTGATCAGTACTACTCGGGTCGGGCTCCAGCTAACGATCTGGCTCGTCAGGGTTACGCCGTACTCGTGCACGACACCTTCTCCTGGGCTAGCCGACGATTTGACTTGTCCCGCCCCACGCCACGGCTCGCCGCCCTCATCGAGGCCCAGGATGCTTTGTGGCGGCAGCAGGGTTTGAGTCCAACCGAGGACGAACGGTTTGACTTTGCGTCGGGACTGCACGAGGAGACCGTGGCCAAGGCCGCCGGTGCGCTGGGTCAGACGTTTGCCGGCGCGGTGCTCACCGATGATCTCGTGGCGTTGGAGGTGCTTGCCGGTGCTGACGGCATCGATCCCGAGCGCCTCGGTACGTTCGGTTTCTCCGGCGGGGGTGGACGCAGCCTGCTGCTGGCGGCGTTGGATCATCGGGTCGCGGCGTGCGCGGTCAGCTGCATGATGGCAACCTTCGCCTCGTTAGTACCGGCCGAGCTGGATTCGCACTCATGGCTGCTCCACATACCCGGCCTGTGGTCACTGATGGACTGGCCTGATGTGACGGCGATGGGGCGGGCTCGATTCTTAGTCCAGTACCGAAGCGATGACGAGCTCTTTCCACGCGCGGGGATGGAGCAGGCTCATGATCACCTGAACCGCTTGCATGCGGGCGACAACCGTTACCGCGGGTCGTTCTGGCCCGGTGCGCACGCCTTCGACCTCGGCATGCAAGATGAGGCCTGGAGCTTTCTGTCCGAAACCTTGTGATGTGAAGGAGCACGGCCTCGGAGGTGCTCTGCCAGGCAGGAGTTACCTGCCACGAATACACCCTGACCACCGAAGGTGCGCTCCGCGCGTTCGTCGGTGCCCGCCGAAGGCTGGACGGCGCGGTACTGGGTGTCGGCTCGGTGCGGACCGTCGATGATCTGCGCGCGGCTGCCGAGGCCGGCGCCGACTTCGCCGTCAGCCAAGTCGTCCTTCCTGAGCTGATTGGCGCTGCCGACGAACTTGGACTGTGCTACACCCCTGGAGCGCTTA
>DASRJV010000289.1:0-2828 GCA_035649295.1 Propionibacteriaceae bacterium | reverse complement strand
TCGCAGATGTGGTCTGGAACCGACTGGCCGGCACAGTGATATCCGCAATCTCGAACCCAACCGGCCAGTTCCACCACTGAGGTTCGCGACGGGTCATAGGTGACAGTGGCCGTCTGCGCCACCGGATTGGCATCGACCTCGAGCACTCCTGGGCGACGAGACAACACCGCCTCCGCCACATTCTTCGAGCTCGCCCACTGCACGCCCGACACCTCGATAACGGCGGTCGATTGGCTGGTCATGCCTCTCCACATTTGGTAGCCCTTGGATACCATCCTGGACGCTTGCGACTTGGCCGAATATACCCCTAAGGGGTATAGCGACAAGCCGGACTCGGCGGATGGCGGACAGAGGCAGCGAGGGAATCAGTCCCGCGTCGCCGTGCCGTTCGAGGGTCAAACCCGGAGGCTTACCGTCACCAGCTCGCCTGGCTCGAGGCCTTCCGCCGCCCGGACGGCCTTCTTGATCGGCAGTAAGTAGGTTCCGCCGGTCTTGTCGGGGAACAGCGACGTGGCCCACCGCGTCGATCCGACCGTAGCTTCAACCTTGATTGACCCGAAGCCCGATGCATGTGTGCCGAACCGCGCCCGGATGTCGTCAGCGACATCTAGCGGCAGACTGACGAAGTGCCAAGCGGCAGGACCCTCGTACTGCCATAGTTCGGCGCGAAATGCGTACACGTCTCAGTGTGAGGCGTTGCGCTTGATCGGCTGTTATTGGTCTGAAAGAGGGAGATGATTCGATGAGGCTCGCACCCGGTCTGCATTACATCGGCTCCGATGTCGTCAACAGCTATCTGGTTGAGGATGCTGGAGGACTCACGATTATCGACGCTGGTCTGTCCGGTCATTGGCGTGAGCTTGAGCAGGAGCTGAAGCAGCTCGGCTACTCGCTTGACGACGTACGCGGCATCGTCTTGACACATGGCGATACCGACCACATCGGTTTCGCTGAGCGGCTCAGGGAGCGGAATGGCATTGTGGTGCACGTTCACGAGCTCGATGCGGCCCGCGCTCGCGGTGAGGTCAAAAAGCCCAACGCCGGCTGGGGACCCGTCAAGGTGCGTCCGCTCGTGGGTTTCCTGTGGTACAGCGCGCGACACGGCGGGCTTCGCATCCGGCCGGTCCGCGAGGTCACGACGTTTGCCGATGGAGAGGTGCTCGATCTGCCCGGCTCTCCGCGGATCATCCATCTTCCGGGGCACACACCTGGGAGCGTCGCCGTCCACGTACCGGCAGTGGACGCGTTGTTCGTTGGCGACGCCATGACCACTGGCAACGTGCTGACCGGCGAGCAAGGGCCCAGACCTGCGCCCTTCACGCTCGACCCAGAGGGTGCGTTGGCGTCGCTCGCCAAGTTGGAGGCCGTACAGGCCACCTGGGTGCTGCCCGGACACGGAGCGCCATGGCGTGGTGGGGTAGCTGAGGCGGTACGGCTGATTCGCCAGGCTGCGGCCAGTGGTTGACATCTCAGGTCGAGCCACGTCTGTGAATTCACTAGCCTTTTTGCTGGAACTTGGCTCGGATCGCCCGCGGTTTTGGTCTGGGTAGATTCGTAATGCGCCGGAGTTGCTCCTTGACCGGACGGCCTAGGTAGGTGCCCAGCGTTGCCCCGGCGGCAATTCCCACTGCAACTCCGAGGGCTTGGAGCAAGGTGACGCCGCTGGCTGCCAGATCTCCTGGTTGGCCCAATGTGCCAACTGCCTGCAATAGCCCGGTGAAGAGTGATAGGCCGGGAACGAGCGGCAGGATCGCCGCTGCAATCAGGGCGAAGCCGGGGGTCCGGGATCGGCGCGCGATGATGGTGGCAACGAAAGCGGCAAGGAGGGCACCAGCAGCGTTTGCGGGCACCTCCGCAAATCCCAAAGCGACCATTCCGAGGTAGCCGGCCCACCCGAGGGCTCCCATCAGGCCTGCTAGCACCACAGTTACCAGCCCTGCGTAGGCCGACAGCGCGAACGCGGCGGAAATGACTGTCGCTCCAATGAATTGGGCCACTACCGGCCCGAGTGTCAATGATTGGGTCGAGACGGCGATGGGATGGCCGAGAGCCACGCCTACCTGCAGGCCGGCGATGATCCCAAGGACAATGCCTCCAGTCATCATGGCTACTTCGAGGAACCGTGCGGATGCCGTCACGTAGAACTGGTCGATGGCGTCCTGCATGGCTCCCACGGCGGTCATTCCGGCGACCAAAAGGATGATTCCACCAACAACGATGAGCGTCGGGTCGGCGCTCAGCAGGATGTCGAGGCCATGGGCGCCCAAAGCGCTCACCCCCGTCGCCACCAAGGTGATGAACGCCGCCCCCGCGAGCTGGGAGAAGAACGGAGGCAGCCGACGCGCGCTGGCCCAGACCAACAGTCGGTCCACGGCAAAGCCGGCGATGAAAGTAATCACCAGGATCTGCCACGACACGGTGAACAGCAGGGTGACCCCAGGGGCTATGGCGGCGTTGCCCGCGGACGCGACCCAATGCGAATACAGGCGAGGTGCGTCACGGATCGTTTTGAGGTTGTTGATCGCATCTTCGATAGGGAGTCCCGCCTGGATGTCCTGCACCAGCGCCAGCACCCGCCGCACCTTGCTGAAGTCGAGGACATCGGGTTGGACGGTGCGCACCAAGGTCATGGGGACGGTGGTCGGTGCTGCGTAGTAGGTGGCTGCGATGGAGTTGAACGTGATGTCGACGTGGACTCGCTTGAGCCGATACGCATCGGTAATGCGCAGCATCTCGACCACGACGTCGTTGGCCGACATACCGGCGGTTAGTAACACATCGCCGACGCGCAGCGTGAGCTCCAGCGCCTGCCGAGCCTGTGTAGCAGC
>DASRJV010000288.1:0-3347 GCA_035649295.1 Propionibacteriaceae bacterium | reverse complement strand
ATGGGCGGCACGCCAAACTGCTCGCGGGCGATCCGGTCAACCACTTGCGGTCGATAATGACGAAAGCCGTCGATATCAACCGGTGGCGCATTAGCCACGACCACGAGGTGCTCGGTCTCAATCGGAGGAAGCTGATCAGCCCCCGCCTGCAACACCGCTGGATGTCGTACCACAACCAGCTTCGCCCGGATCAGACCATCGCCGACGAAGAGCCTCGCCCGGCCACGGCGGATTTGCTCACGGATACGCGGATTAACCGGCCTCAGCCACGACACAAATGGGCCATTCACATGAACCAGACCGGTCGACCAGCCGACCTCCGACTGCGCGACAATCTCCTCCGCCAA
Source organism: Propionibacteriaceae bacterium (assembly GCA_035649295.1). Lineage (GTDB taxonomy): Bacteria > Actinomycetota > Actinomycetes > Propionibacteriales > Propionibacteriaceae > Microlunatus. Next base: position 3,000 of record DASRJV010000288.1, on the reverse strand, counting down.
ACTGTGCGAAGTGCCCCCAGGGAACCGCAGATCCGACAACATCAAGACATCAACTTGCCGGCCTGCTGACCGTGTCGGGGATCCCAGCGGCTCCATGAGCACAAAACAGTAGCCGCAGGCCGGCAGGCCCGCAGTCGGTGCGCTCAAGCATCAACCTAAAGGACACCTTGCGTTCACCCAGCGGTGAGATTGTCTGGCCATGGAGCTTGGGGGAAGAGTGCTTGGCCCTGCCAGGACGAACTTCAACGACTACGTGGGAACAGTGGCAGCCGATGACGCAGAGGCCGTCGTGGACCGACCGAGCCTCTATGAGCTGGCACAGATTGATCGGGATCGTTACACCATCCTGGCCATCGACCTGAAGGTCGACGGTCCAGTCACCGCGACCGTGTACGCCATTGACCGAGTTGCGCATGGCATCTCCCTGCACGCGGCGATTGCTGCGCTCGGCGAAAGCTTGGGTGAGATTCCTGTCGTGCAGTTCAACCTGCCCGAACCGAACGTTGATGAGTTCATTAGGCACGCCTTCAGAAGAATGACGGTTCGGTTGGTGACCGAGGCCCTGCGAGACCAGGTTCTCGTCGTCACAGCGTCGAGCTCAACGCCGGATATTGACGTCTAGGTCGATGAACTCATCTGGTATCACGGACGACCCGAGCCTGCCTGCACCCGATAGGACTGCAGTCCTCGTTGCGGCGTTCGATTCTCAGCTGAAGTGGGCCGAAGCAATCCGGCGAGGGCTGGAGTCGAGAGGTTTCACTTGCCGGCTCTTCGTGCCAAGTGACATCCGGCACGCAGTATCCGACCGGCAACTCGCGGACCACTGCGATAGCAGAATCACCTACATACCCTGGACGGATCTGATCACTGCGTCGCTGAGTGCTGAGGTCGTTGTCTTAGCCATCCAAGGGCCGCAAGTGCAACGCTTCTGCCACGACCTGTTCGATGCGGTGGAACTTACCGGAGCCTCGCCGCCGATAACGATCAGCGGCTGGGTCGGGGTGATCATCGAAAACATCACCGCGGGATACTTGGCCCGCTACACCACCGACATCGTGGCCGTGAATTCTCGGAGCGACCTCGCTACGTTCCAAGCGGTTGCCCGCAATCTGGACCTGCCAACCGACAATCTGCTGCTCTGTGGCCTGCCGCTGCTTTCTGGCGTGCATCGGAATGTGCCGATCGGCACACCAATCGAAACCGTGATGTTCGCAGACCAGCCGACCGTGCCGCAGACCCGAGAGGACCGGCTCTACATCTACCAGCGGCTGATGGCGTACGCCCACGCGCATCCTGACCGTCAGGTCGTGCTCAAGCCCAGGCACCGAATCGGCGAGGACACTTTCCACCGGATGAAGTTTCACCCCGAGGTTCTGCTCGCGAATCTGAAGAAGCCGCCCAACTTCTCCATCGACTACACCCCGATCTCCGAGCGGCTGGCCAACCTGGGCCTGATGCTGACAATCTCATCAACGGCGGCCCTGGAGGCAGTCGGTGCCGGAGTACGCACAGCCTTCATCGCAGACCTGGATGTGCGCGAGCAATTGGGCAACCACATCTTCCTAGGCTCAGGTCTGCTGCGGACCTTCGACCAGCTGGAGCAAGATCAAATCGGCGTGCCAGAAAAGGCGTGGATTGAGGACTACTTCTTCGATACCACCGGCACATCGCCCGCACAGCGGATAGCCGACCGCGCGGTTGAGCTGGCAGCCCGGCCCGACCGTGACTGCCCGCCCGGATGGCGGACGGCTTTGTTCGCCTCGCAGCACGAGTTGATCACTTATCGAAGACAGCTCGCCGCAGATAGGCCCGTCGTGGGCGATCGCGCTGCAGTGCTACGGGCTGTCGCCAGATGGGTCTTGCCGCATGGCATTCACTCGCAGCTGCGCCAGGTCAGAGCTCGGCGGTCAGCCGGACGGCAAGCCGATCATGGGAAGCAGACGGCTGGGCCGCGCCAGACTCGCGCAGAACGGCTGCCAAGCCGTGCTGACCAGAAGGACTAAGTGCGGCTAGTTCCTCAGCGACTCGCGAATGTCAGCCGCGCGCTTCAGCTCGTTCGCGATCAAGACACCGTAGGTGAATCCACTATCGGAGGCAGCGCTGATCGTGGCGAGAAAGTCGGCGGCGACGAGAGCATCTTGATGTTCGCCGAGCAGGGTTTGCAGATCCGTAGCGTGACGAGCGATGCCCTTCATCCGGCTGTCAGCTGGCTCGACGAGTTCAGCCGCGTAACGCACGCGCTTGGCGGCCTTGCGTGCTCCATGCAGTCGCTCGATGTCCTCTCCGGCCTTGCGAAGTCGCCTGTCCGCGTTGTGCTTCGCCTCTTTCACGTACTTGACCCCAGTTGTGCCCTTACTCTCGGCGGCATCGGTGAGCGGCGGCGCGCTCTTCCAGCCACGCAGCAGCTGCATGAGGTGTTGATAGCGCGGCGTACGCATCGCATCGTTCAGCAGTTGTGTGGCGTTGTCCTGTTCTGTAGCGAGGGTCTTGGTGATCTCTGCTTCGACTGGGCCGCGAACCTGTTCCGCCGGCAGCTCGGCTACTAGGGTGCTCAGCCGATCGTAGAGAACCTCGCGGTCGCGGACCTCTCCTAACAACTCGGCGTACCATGCCAGCTCATCGTTGAGCTGCTGAGCCGGACCGGAATCGACTACGTCCCCAAAAACCCGCAAGGTACTGCGCAGCCGACGTGCTGCCACGCGGGTCTTGTGCACCACTGGCGCGCCAGTTCGCAATCCGACGTCGTTCCTAGCGAGCACATCGCATTGGGCGCCCAGGTAGGAACTCACCAGCTCTCCGATCGTGCCCGATTCGGCCACGGAATCATGGCTGCTTGACGATATGGGGCCTAGGGCCCGATCCAGCTTGGTTCGGACACCTGGGGTCGCGCCTGCACGCAGCAGGAGCTTGCGTGCCCGCTTCAAGTCCTTCTTCATTCCAGCTGGCCCCAACTCGGCCTCGACCTCACGCCATGATCGCGGCGCCGCCCCACCATCAGGT
>DASRJV010000287.1:0-15924 GCA_035649295.1 Propionibacteriaceae bacterium | reverse complement strand
CGAGGTGATCGGCGAAACCAACGTTCCCGGACTGGACATCTTGCCGAGCAACATCGACCTGTCCGCTGCGGAGATTCAGCTGGTCTCGGAGGTCGCCCGAGAGCAGACCTTGATTCGCTTGCTGGAGTCGGTCAGGAGCCGGTACGACGTGATCCTGATCGACTGTGCTCCCTCACTCGGCCTCTTGACCATCAACGCGCTGACCGCAGCCGATCGCGTGATCATGCCGCTGGAGACCGAGTTCTTTGCACTGCGTGGCATTGCCTTACTGACCGACACGATCGCCAAGGTTCAGGACCGGCTCAACCAGCGGTTGGAGATCTTGGGGATTCTCGGCACGATGTACGACCCGCGTACATTGCACAGTCGCGAGGTCCTCGAGCGAGTCGTCGAGGCCTTCGGAGAGCAGGTCTTCCATACGGTCATTCGGCGCACCGTGAAGTTCCCAGAGACCACGGTTGCGGGAGAGCCGATCACCACCTACGCCCCCACATCACCAGGTGCGGAAGCGCACCGCAGCCTGGCTCGTGAGGTGCTCGCCAGATGTCGGGTCAGCTAAGCGTGGGCCTGGCTGCAGCCTCGTACCCAACGGAGCCGGTCGACCGGAGTGGCTCGGGCCGGATCCGTCACGAGGAGAAGATCACCGTCTATATCAGCGCCGAGGAACTGTTGGCGCTGGAGCAGGCGAGGCTGACCCTGCGTGCGCAATACGGCATGGCAGTCGACCGTGGGCGGATCGTCCGAGAGGCGATTGCAGCGATGCTTGCTGACCTTGAGGCAAGCGCCGGCGACTCCGAGCTGGTCCGCAGGCTGTCTAGGTCGTGACTCTCTCTTTGTCGGCGGAGGCAGACCGGGAAACAGGTTTCGAGGTTCATCTGGACAACTTCGACGGTCCCTTCGACCTGCTGCTGCAGCTGATCTCGCGGCACAAGCTGGACATCACCGAAGTTGCTCTGTCCCAGGTGACCGACGAGTTCATCGCCTATATCAGGGCTGCCGGCGATTCCTGGGATTTGGACCAGACAAGCCAGTTCATGGTGGTGGCCGCCACCCTTCTCGATCTCAAGGCGGCCAGGCTCATCCCTTCCGGCGAGGTGGAAGATCCTGAGGATCTGGCGTTGCTGGAGGCACGCGATTTGCTGTTCGCTCGGTTGCTGCAGTACCGGGCGTTCCAGCGCGTGGCCGCCTATCTGGCCGCGACTCTCCAGGCGCAGGGCCGCCGGTTTCCACGCGAGGTCGGGATGGAGCCGCGCTTCGCCCGGTTGATGCCTGAGGTGACGATCTCGATCAGCCCCTCACGGCTCGCTGCAATGGCCGCAAAGGCGATGGCACCGAAGCAGGCCAGCGTGTTGTCGCTGGCTCACATGCATGCACCCGTGGTGAGCGTCCGCGAGCAGGCCGAGGTGGTGGTGGGGAGGTTGCGGCAGCAGCGCGCCATGACCTTCCGGTCGCTGACCTACGATTCGCCGAGCATGCTGACCACGGTGGCACGCTTCCTCGCGCTGCTCGAGTTGTTTCGCGACGGCGCCGTGGCTTTCGAACAGTTGACTCCGCTGGGAGAGCTGACCATTCGTTGGGCCGCCGCCGACGACGCAGAATGGGCCATCTCCGATGAATTCGACGAAACTCCCGACACAACCGAGACGGATCAATGAGCGACCACAACTCCGACTTGTCAGCGTCTGAGGTCGCTATGGCCGCCACCGACGCTGACAACTCGGTGAATGTGGCCGGATCGTTGGAAGCGCTGCTGCTGCTGGCCACCGAGCCAGTGACCGAGTTCGAGCTTGCGCAGGCAGTCGGCGTGCCCGAATCGGTCGTCGCGGAGACCTTGGCGGAGTTAGTGGCCTTCTATGACGAGACCGGTCGTGGCTTCGAGCTCCGGCAGGTCGGTGGGGGGTGGCGCTATTACACCCGTGAGGAGTACGCCGACATGATCACCCGCTATGTGGTGGAGGGGCAGCAGTCGAAGCTCTCGCAGGCCGCCTTGGAGACGCTTGCGGTTGTCGCCTACACCCAGCCGATCTCCCGGGGACGGGTGTCTGCGGTGCGAGGGGTCAACGTCGACGCAGTCATGAGGACCCTGCTGGCCCGCGGACTGATCGAGGAGGTGGGCCATGACCAGGAGTCTGGCGCTGTGCTCTTCGCGACCACCACCTATTTCTTGGAACGGATGGGGTTGACGTCGCTGCAGGATCTGCCGCCGCTGGCCCCGCAGCTGCCCGAGGTGGAGGAGCTCGAGGCTGAGCTGGGGCAGCTGGCGGAAGCTGCGGCAAACTCGGCCAACCTCGACTCCGGACCAGAGCCGCCTCAGTGACCGACCCTGCAGCAGGGGTACGACTTCAGAAAGTACTCGCCCAAGCCGGCATCGCCTCACGTCGTGCCTGCGAAGTCTTGATCAGTGAGGGTCGTGTCGAGGTGAATTCCGAGGTCGTCTTCGAGCAGGGTCGACGGGTCGATCCGGAACGCGATGTCATTCGGGTCGACGGTGCCCGCATCCCGCCGCCGCGGCGGCACCGATACGTGGCGCTGAACAAGCCTCGAGGTGTCGTGGCTACGATGCACGATCCGGAAGGCCGGCGCACCGTCGCCGATCTACTCACTGAAGCCAGGAACGAGCGGCTGTTTCACGTCGGCCGGCTGGACACCGACACCGAGGGTCTGTTGATCTTGACCAACGACGGCGACTTCGCCCATCGGCTGGCGCATCCCTCGTACCAGATTCCGAGGATCTACATTGCCGAAGTGGCCGGGGTCGTGAACGAGCAGACTTTGAGGCGGCTGCGTCGCGGCATCACGCTCGAGGATGGACCGGTGCGCCCGACCTCGGTCAAGATCGTCTCCACTGCCGGTGACAAGACCCTTCTCAAGATCACATTGCAGGAGGGTCGGAATCGCATAGTGCGCCGTACGATGGAAGCGGTCGGCCATCCGGTCCGCCGACTGTCGCGGATCGGGATCGGACCGGTTCGGCTCGGGAACCTGAAGGTCGGGGAGTACCGGGAGCTGACTCGCGAGGAGCTCGGCGAGTTGCTGGACCTGACCGGTGGCTGAGTTGGCGGGGGACTGACCGCGCAGGGCAGAGGAGGGCAGTGGACCGCAGAATTTTCGGACTTGAGACGGAGTATGGCGTCGCGTGCACCTCAGGAGGCACGCGACGGCTGACTCCGGACGAGGTGGCGCGTTATCTCTTCCGCCGGGTCGTGACCTGGGGGCGGAGCAGCAACGTCTTCCTCCGCAATGGATCCCGGATCTACCTCGACGTCGGCTCCCATCCCGAGTACGCGACGGCCGAATGTGACGATCTCATCCAGCTGATCAACCACGACCGTGCCGGCGAGCGGATCCTCGAGGACCTGATCGTCGACGCCGAGCATCGGCTGGCGAGCGAGGGCATTACCGGTGACATCTACCTTTTCAAGAACAACACCGACAGCCATGGCAACTCCTACGGCTGCCACGAGAACTACCTGATCTCACGCATCGGGGACTTCTCAAAGATCACCGACGTACTGGTGCCGTTTCTGGTTTCGCGGCAGTTGATTTGTGGCGCGGGCAAGGTGCTGCACACTGCGCGAGGCGCGGAGTACAGCGTCAGCCAGCGCGCCGAGCACATCTGGGAAAGTGTCTCGTCGGCGACCACCCGAAGCCGGCCGATCATCAATACCCGCGATGAGCCGCACGCGGATCCAGAGCGTTATCGGCGGCTGCACGTCATCGTCGGCGACTCCAACATGAGCGAAACCACCACGCTGTTGAAGGTGGGCAGCGCCGAGTTGGTGCTGCGGCTCATCGAGGCCGGCGTCCCGATGCGGGACTTCACTCTGGAGAACCCGATCCGAGCCATCCGGGATATGAGCCGCGACCGAACCGGCCAGGTGAAAGTCGCATTGTCCAATGGCAGGCGGGTTTCGGCGCTCGAGCTGCAAACCGAGTACTACGAGAAGGTGTCGGAGTTCGTCCGACGAGAGAGCCTGGCTACTCGGATCGTCGATCGCGTGCTCGACCTCTGGGAGCGGACGCTGCGAGCGGTTGCGGAGGACAAACTTGCGCTCATCGACACTGAGATCGACTGGGCGATCAAACTGAAGTTGCTCGACCGCTACTCGGCCAAGCACAGACTCGGCTTTGCCGATCCTCGGATTGCGCAGCTCGATCTGGCGTACCACGACATCCGACGGTCCCGCGGCATCTTCTCCTTGCTCGAGGAGCGCGGCCTGGCCGCCCGGGTCACCACCGACCCGGCGATCTTCCGCGCCAAGGCAGTGCCACCTCAGACCACGAGGGCCAAGCTGCGCGGCGACTTCATCCGGGCTGCGCAGGAGGGCCGTCACGACTACACCGTCGACTGGGTGCACCTGAAACTGAACGATCAGGCGCAGCGCACAGTGCTCTGCAAGGATCCCTTCGTCGCTACCGACGACCGGGTGGAGCGCTTGATCGCCTCGATGCGGAGTTAGAACTCACAGCCTGCGCCAGCCCTAGTGAGCAATTAGACACTGTAGGGTTCATCGGTGTCTTCTTCTCCGGTCAGGGCGGCAGCTGTCCTGGGATTAGCCGCTTCGCTGCTGCTGCTGTTTGGATGCAGCAAGGATGAGCCGGCCGCAGATGCTGCTTCTCCCTCTCCTGCAGCGACACCGAGCTCAGCCAGTCCGTCTCCTTCCCCGACACCGACAAAGACCCCCAAGCCCAAGCAGATCAAGGCGTCGAACAACTTCGACAAGGTCACGGTGACTGGCGGCTTTGGGGAGACACCCAAGGTCAAAGTGGACTCGCCATGGGCCATTGACAAGACCAGGACGAAGGTGCTTGATGCCTCCAACGGCCCGGTCGTCGCAGAAGGCCAGGGTGTCGAGGTCAACTACTACGGCGTGAACGGCCGGACCGGCAAGAAATTCGACGAGTCCTTTAGCACCGGGCAGCCGGTCGCCTTCAGCTTGGCGCAGGTCGTTCCTGGATTCAGCAAGGGCCTGGCCGGGCAGCACAAGGGCAGCCGCGTACTCGTCGCCATGCCAGGCCAGGACGGCTACGACCCCATGGGTGGCAACCCCCAGGCGGGTATCGAGGTCGGCGACACACTCATCTTCGTTGTCGATCTGGTCGACGTACAGCTGGCCGGCCCGGAGGGCAGCGCGGTGCCGCCCAAGGCCGGGCTGCCGACCGTGACCGACAAGGGTGGTAAGCCCGAGATCACCATCCCGGAGTCCGCACCACCCACCTCCCTCGAGGTGCAGCCGCTGATCAAGGGCAAGGGTAAGAAAATCGGCGCGAATGACACCATCACCTTCAACTACCTGTGGGTGCGGTGGAGCGACGGCAAGGTGTTGGAGGAGTCGTACGGCGGCAAACCCGCCAACGCTCCGCTGTCCGGGCTGCTTCCCGGAATGGTCAAGGGTCTCGAGGGCCAGACGGTGGGTAGCCGGGTGCTACTGGTCATCCCGCCCGCCGACGGCTATCCGGATGGCAACGCGACGCCGTCGATCAAGCCCGGCGAAACCCTGGTCATGGTCGTTGATCTGCTCTTTACGCAGAGTCAGTAGAACTCGCTGACGAGCCGATCAGCGTTGTTGCGTGGCGGCCGGCAGCGGCTGCGGCGAGGAAGTAGGCGGGATCGGCATCGAGCCCGCGGCCCATACTCGAAAGTTCGATCGGTGACGCAGCGAGCACTGTTCTGAGACCGGCCAGGTCGACCATGATCAGCCGGTGCTGGGACAACTGGCGTAACCCGGCGGCGACGGCGCTCGCCAGCTCGATCATGGCAGGAGAGCCATCGCTGGCAAGATCGGGCACCGCGATATCGGCCTGGCAGAGAGCAACCCGGCCGTACGCGGTCAGGCTGTGATGAGAGATTCCGCGGTGCCGCTGCCTGGAATCGGCGCCCGAGATCCGCAAGGTTCCGACCGGGCGGCCGCCCAGGACGGCAGCGGCATTGAGGGCCTCTCCCGCATTGACGCCGGAGAATCCCCAGCGAGTGCCGGTGCCGAGATTTCCCGGGCCCTGGCTCACCACAACGAGTTCCGCGTCTAGCGCGAGCCGGGCAGCCAAAAGACCGGAATGCAGGGTCACTGCCTCAAGATCACCACCGAAGGCTTGTCCCACAGTCACTGTCCCAGCAAGCAGGCCGCTGCCCCGCAACTCCGCCACGACGCGGGAGAAGGCGAGCGGCAGCGCCCCTTGATCACTCATGACATAGACAACCCGAGTCCCGGGGCGGTCGTTTTCGATTGCCAATAGGACCGGCGCCAGGGCGGAATGCAGGTCGGCGACGACAACCGGCATTCCATCGATCGAGTCGGCGTCGGCCAGTCGTTCGTGGTGCGCCGAGCCCTGCTCATCGGCTCCCGCCACCATGGCCTGCAGCGGCAGGTAACGCGCCTTCACGAGATGCCCGCTCGGTTGCGGCGGTTGGGCAGCCACTTTGCCCTCAGCGTCCAGGACCGCGATCACCAAGGCGTAGCCACCGGTGCCGAGACCGCGTTCCAGGGCCGCGACATTCATCAGGACGCGATCACCAACAGCCGGGGCAGCCATCAGGTCGGTATAGGCGAGGGCAGGTACCTCGGAGGCTGGGCTCGCGTCACGACGCGCCACGCTGAGCTCCACGGCACCCTTCCACTGGCCGCGTACACCGGTCACCGTCCCGTCGGCCCAAATGATCACGTGCTTGACCTTAGACCCCTCACCATCCACGGATTGCGCGGAAGCCGCCGAGGATCGAAACGTTCGAGCATGACGTCGAGTGTGATCCGCTCGCCCGGAACCGCAAGGTCCAGCGACTGAGCAATCACGTGGAGTACAGCGGGTGGCTCTATGCCTAGTGCGGCCAGATCCGGAAGCGTGACAGCGCCGTCTCGCTTGGCCAGCCGTCGGCCTTCCGCATTCACCGCCAGCGGTACGTGCGCGTAGGTCGGCGGCGGACATCCCAGCAGCTCAGCGAGAAAGGCCTGAGAAGCGGCCGCTGGGAGCAGGTCGTCACCGCGTACCACCTGATCAACACCTGAGAACGCATCATCTACCACGACCGCCAGGTTGTACGCGGGGACGCCGTCGTTGCGCTGAAGCACCACATCGTCGACCTCTGCCGCGAAATCGCCGTGCAACAGGTCGTGCACGGTCTGCACGGCACCATCGGCACGCAGCCGGATCGCGGGTTGCCGCGTCCGCCTGCGATCCCGCCGCTCGGCATCGGTGAGATTCCGGCACGTGCCCGGATATCGGGCCACTCTGCCGTGCGGCGCCGACGCAGCCTCAGCGATCTCTCGGCGGCTGCAGAAGCATTCGTACGTGCGATCCGCAAGCTTGCGCAATGCCTCGCGGTACGCGGCCAGCCGCTGCGACTGCACCACAGGCGCGTCCTCGAAGGTGAGTCCGAGGGCGGTGAGGTCGGCTAGCTGCTGTTCCGCCATTCCAGGTCGAACCCGCGCCGCATCGAGATCCTCGATCCGCAGCAGGAACGGTCGGCCCGTTGATCGGGCGAAGAGCCAGGCAAGCAACGCAGTGCGCAGATTTCCGAGATGGAGTTCCCCGGTGGGGCTGGGCGCGTACCGGCCCGCGCCGGCGCTGCTCTGAGTTACCCTGCTCATCGAGGCTCCGGTGAGAAAGTGATCGCACGCAATGGCACCCCGCAAGACCGAGAGAATTCTCAACCTCACCATCTGCTTACTGGTGTCGGGCCGCTATCTTCCCAAAAGTCGCATTCGCGAGGCGGTCGAGGGCTACCACAATCTCAGCGACGCCGCGTTCGAGCGCACCTTCGAACGCGACAAGGACGAGCTGCGCTCATTGGGTGTACCCATCGAGGTCGGCAGCTTCGACCCGCTCTTCGATGACGAGCCGGGCTATCGGATCCTCTCCTCGGAGTTTGCGCTACCGACGATCGACCTGGATGCCGAAGAAGCCGCTGTGGTGGGAGTCGCGGCGCGAGTCTGGCGGCACGCGAACATGGCGGAGTCGACCAGAAGTGCCATCGCCAAACTGCGCGCCGCCGGAGTGGAGCCGGATGCCTCGCAGCTCGCCTCGCTAGAGCCATCCGTGCGGGCATCCGAGCCGGGTTTCGAGATGCTGTGGAATGCCGTCCTCGATCGGGCCCGGGTGAGCTTTACTTATCGCGATGGCAGCCCGCGCACCCTCGAACCATGGGGTCTGACCTCGTTCAAGGGGCGTTGGTACGTGATCGGCCGTGATGTGGATCGGACGGCGACTCGAATGTTCAAGCTCTCGCGGATGACCGATCTGCCAAGGAGGGTTTCCCGCGCCGGGTCGTACCAGGTGCCGGCGGACCTCGACCTGCGGAGCCTGGCGCGCTCGCTCGCCCCGCGCGAGCCCACCGAGACTGCGGTGCTTGCCATCCGTACCGGAAAGGCGCCGGCCCTGGCTCGACGCGGCGAACCAGCCACCTCCGACGTCACACTTCCGGCCGGTTTCGCGGTGTACGCGGTGGGTTTCGGCGATCTCCACTCAGCTGCCGAGGAGATCACCCAGTATGCCGCCGATGTTGTCGTTCTCGAGCCCGCCGAGTTGCGCGAACTCGTGGTCCGCGGTCTGACCGCCGTCGCAGAATCGGTGAGCGCGGCGTGACTTCCCGAGCCCAGGTACGCCGGCTGCTCAGTCTTGTTCCCTACCTACGCGAACACGACGGCGTGGCCATGGCCGACGCAGCCGCGGCGTTCGGCATCACGCTCAAGACGCTCCGCGAGGATCTCAGCGTCCTCTGGATGTGCGGCATGCCGGGTCTCACCCCTGGCGACCTGATCGACATCGACATGGATGCGGTGGACGGCGAGGGCGTGATTCATCTGAGCAACGCCGACTACCTGACCCGGCCATTGCGGCTCTCCGCCGACGAGGCGCTCGCGTTGGTGCTGGCGCTGCGCACGCTGCGCGAGATCGCAGGTCCCGGCAAGCGCGATGCCGTCGACCGGGCTCTGAAGAAACTCGAGGCTGCCGCGGGAAACATGCCGGCCACCGATCAGGCAACCGTGGCCGTCACCGCCGCCAGGGATGACATTCAGGCTCGCGTGAACGACGGATTGCAGCGCGGCAAGAGGCTGGACCTCACCTACGACGTCGCTTCCCGCGCAGAGACAACCAGGCGGATGGTCGACCCCTTGCGGGTCTTTGTGCTGGACGGCTATGGCTATCTAGAGGCCTGGTGCTACAGCGCCAAAGCGCTGCGGACGTTCCGTCTCGATCGAATCGCGGCCGTCGAGGTCACGTCGGTGGATGTGGCTCCTCACGAGGTGCAGCTCAAGGATCTGTCAACCGGGTGGTTCGAGGCGCTCAAGGACGCTCCGCTGGTGACGCTCGACGTGCAGCCCTCGGCAGCGTGGATAGCTGAGTATTACCCCACCGAAGCGGTCACCACTCGTCCCGGCGGCGGCCTCATTGTCTCGCTCCACGTCACCGACCCGGCCTGGTTGCGCAGCCTGCTGCTACGGCTGCAGGGCGGAGCTCGAGTGCTCTCGCCCGAGGGTGCAGGCGACTCAGCTGCCGAGGCGGCGCGAGAGGCCCTTGATCAATACGCGGTACTGCTCGGCACGACCGCTGGCGTCTGAGAGAGGCCTAGGGTGGAGCCCGTGGTGAGCTTCGCCGTCGATGCCGACGCATACGACCGCTTCATTGGTCGCTATGTCTGAGCGCGGCGAGATAGGGTGATGTGATGATCTGGGTGATCGTCTTCGTGGGGATCGCATTGGCGGGCCTGGTGATGCTCATCTGCTATGCAGTGTGGCTTGCCCACAAGGCCGCCGACGTCTGGAGCGAGGTCGACATGCTGGCGGTGAGGGCAAATGAGCTGGCCCAGCTAGTGGCACAGATCGAGGTACCGGAGCGTGCTTTCCAGTCCTACGGGCCCGCCGATCGCACAATTACTGCAGAGATTGACCGAGGCATCCGCGACGTAGGATGACTCCGAAGCACCCCAAGCTGGCAACCGGTGCAGGAAAGAGGAATCATGACTCCGCTCGTACTTGGCCTTGGCGTTCCCGAGCTGTTGATCATCCTGGCTGTCGTGTTGCTGTTGTTCGGCGGCGCTCGTCTCGCCGGCTTGGGCAAGAGCACAGGGCGCGCGCTCAGAGAGTTCAAGGAGGAGACCAAGGGTCTCAAGTCCGACGACAACCAGCAGCAGCCGCTGGCCAATCCCGAACCCGGTACAGGTGCGCCGACCTCCACCGCCTACCAGCAGCCGCCGCAGACCAACACATCAACGCAGCCGCCGAGCGGCGCCGCTTATCAGCAGCCGCCGCGGGCCAACCAAGATCCCTCCGGCACCGACGCGCGCAACGACGCCTGACGGGTTTGAAGGAGCTTCTCGCGCATGCCGACGCTCGAAGCTCGAGAAGGACGCCCTGAGCTGCCGTGTCTTTGACGATCAGGGGCCGGCCCATCCACTTCAGCTTGAAGTGGCTCAAGCCGCCGCCTGCACCACCAGACGGCACCATGACCCTCTTCGAGCACCTGCGGGAACTTCGCTACCGGCTGGTTATCTCGATACTCGCGATCATCGTCGGCATGATCGTCGCGTGGTTCTTCCGCTATGACTTGCTCGACATCCTGCAGCGACCGTACTTCCAGGCCATCGACGCACTGAAGGCCCAGCATCCGGATGCCGACACATCTTTGGTCAACATCAACCTGACGTCGCCTCTCGCACTGTCCTTGAAGGTCTCCGCACTGGCCGGCGCAATCGCCACCGCGCCCATCTGGCTGTACCAGCTCTGGGCATTCGTGGTGCCCGGCCTACTGGCCAAGGAGAAGAAGTGGGCATTGATCTTCATTGGTGTTGCCACTCCGATGTTCATCGGCGGCGTATTCGTCGCCTACATCGTCCTTCCCAAGGCCATCACGGTGCTGCTCAGCTTCACCCAGGCCGGTGTGACCAACCTCCAGGACATCAACGCCTACCTTTCCTTTCTGCTACGTCTCATGGTGGTGTTCGGGATCGCCTTCCTGATACCGCTGGTGGTGTTGATGTTGAACATCGTGGGAGTGATCAAAGCCAGCCAACTGGCGAAATACCGAACCTTGGTGATCTTCGGCACTTTTGTCTTTGGCGCCGTAGCGACACCCTCGACCGATCCGTTTTCCATGCTCGCCCTGGCGTTGCCGATGACTCTGCTGTTCATCGCCACAGAAGTCATCGCCCACATCTTGGACCGCCGCAAGGCCCGTCGTGACGCACTGGCCGGCGATGATCTGCTCATCCGCGGCAGCGTCGATAAGGACCAGGCGCTGCGTGAACTCTCCCAGAGCAGCGACGACGAGCTCGACCCGCCGGGGTGAGTCGCCAGATCAGGCTGGTGGTCAATCCGTCGGCCGGAAAAGGTCGCGCCCTCGAACTGCTCCCGCAGGTCGCCGGCACGTTACGTGATGGGGGCGCGCACCTGGAGACCTTGCTGAGTCGTGACTTTGCCGAGGCCCGGTTCATGGCCCGCAGAGCGATCCAGGACGGTGTTGACGTGCTGGCGGTAATGGGTGGCGACGGGATGATGCATCTCGGCGTCAACACCTCGGCAGCGGCGCGGCTGTCAGGTGGCAGCCGGACGACGCTCGGCCTGATACCCGCTGGCACGGGCAATGACCTGTGCCGCGGCATTGGTCTCGACCCGCAGGATGCCGTCGCAGCAGCCGCCGTGATAGCCGCGGGCTACAGCCGTGCTATTGATCTTGCCCAGGTTGGCGATGTTTACGTGGCGGCAGTGCTTGCCACCGGCTTCGATGCTTTGGTGAATCGCCGGGCCAACGAGATGCCCTGGCCGAGGGGATCGACGCGGTACGCGGTGGCGGTCATGGCGGAGTTGCGGGTGTTCTCACCTCTGCAGTACCGGTTGACTCTCGACGGCGAGGTGCGCGAGCTGTCGGCGATGCTGGTGGCCATCGGCAACACCAGCTCCTATGGCGGCGGGATGCTGATCTGCCCGAATGCCGAGCCGTACGACGGCCTGCTCGATATCACGATCATCCATCCAGTCGGGCGGCTCAAGCTGTTGAGGCTCTTCCCCGAGATGTACTCCGGAAGGTTCGTACGAGATCGCTGTGTCGAGCAGCTGCGGGTTCGCGAGGTAACAGTGGAGGGACCAGGGCTGGTCGGCTTCGGCGATGGCGAAATGATCGGCGCCGCACCGCTGCAAGTCTGCTGTCTGCCACGGGCCCTGCCGGTGTTTGTGTCCGGGTAACTTGGGCGCATCATGGCCGATCCCTCGATGGACACCGAATCGCCGAGTCCTGCCGAGGCGTACGCGTTGTTCCGTCAGAAGCAGGCGTCGCCACTGCTTGCTGCCTTTGGCGACGGCTACGGGTTCGTCTTCGATGACTACCAGCGCGACGCGTGTGCGCACATCGAGGCGGGCTCGGGTGTGCTCGTCGCAGCGCCAACTGGGGCGGGCAAGACTATCGTGGGTGAGTTCGCGGTCTTCCTCGCGCTCGAGAACGGCCGCAAGTGCTTCTACACCACTCCGATCAAGGCGCTCTCGAACCAGAAGTACGCCGACTTGGTACGGCGCCACGGCGCCGCCAGCGTTGGGCTGCTGACCGGCGACACGTCAGTCAACTCGGAGGCGCCGATCGTGGTGATGACGACCGAGGTGCTGCGGAACATGATCTATGCGAGGTCATCCACGCTGGCAAACCTCGGCTATGTGGTGCTGGACGAAGTGCACTACTTGGCTGACCGCTTCCGCGGTGCCGTCTGGGAGGAAGTGATCATCGGCCTCGCGGATTCCATTCAGCTGGTGGCGCTCTCGGCGACGGTGAGCAACGCCGAGGAGTTCGGCGAATGGCTGTCCGAGGTACGCGGCGACATGGCGGTCGTCGTGTCGGAACGCCGGCCCGTGCCGCTGTACCAACACGTCCTGGTCGGCCGCAAGCTCTACGACCTCTTCGCCGATCTTGCGCCCACCGCTCGCGAAGTCCCCGGAGAGGGCAAAACGGAGGTCAACCAGGCGCTGATCAACATTGCTCGCGACGAGTCGAAGTTCGTGCGGGACGACGCGAGGCGTCCACGCGGCAAGAGCGGTCGTGGCCGGCGCACGGTGAGCTACGGCAGCGGTGCCTATGGCGGTGCTGCCCACCGATCCCGTGGTGGCGGCCCAGGTCGTCGGCCTCGCTCGTTTCATCTGCCAAGCCGTCCGGAGCTGGTCGACTTGCTCGATGACGAAGCGCTCTTGCCGGCCATTGTGTTCATCTTCTCCCGCGTTGGCTGCGATGCCGCCGTTCGGCAGTTGCTCGCATCTGGGATCCGGCTCACCAGCCGCGTCGAGCGGCAGGAGATCGCCGCCATCATCGAGCGCCATGTCGCCGGACTCTCCGCGGGGGATTTGGACGCTCTCGAATTCGATCGCTTCGCTGAGGCTCTGGATGTGGGTGTGGCAGCGCATCACGCTGGCATGCTGCCCGCGTTCAAGGAGTGCGTCGAAGAGGCGTTCGTCCGCGGATTGATCAAGGTGGTCTTTGCTACCGAGACCCTGGCGTTGGGTATCAATATGCCCGCGCGATCGGTAGTACTGGAAAAGCTGGTGAAATTTGACGGCGAGACCCACGCCGACATCACGCCGGGGGAGTACACCCAGCTGACCGGCCGAGCGGGCCGTCGCGGAATCGACGTCGAAGGTCACGCTGTCGTGCTGTGGCAACCTGGGTTGGATCCACGGGCGGTGGCTGGTCTGGCATCACGGCGCACCTATCCGCTGAGGTCCTCCTTCTCGCCCACCTACAACATGGCTGTGAATCTGGTGGCAAGTGTCGGACGGGAGCGGGCCCGTACCTTGCTCGAGCAATCGTTCGCGCAGTTCCAGTCCGACCGCTCAGTGGTCGGGGTGGCGCGCACCCTGGAGAGAAACCAGGAGACCATCGAGGCCTACTGGGCCGCGGCGGCCTGTGAACTCGGGGACTTTCGAGCGTACGCGGGCATGCGCGCCGAGCTTGCCAGCGTTGAGGCGTCGGCCGCGCGGGAGCGGCGGTCGGACCGCCGCGCCGAGGCGTTGCAGGCGCTGTCGATCTTGAAGCCCGGTGACATCGTCCGAGTGCCCAGCGGGAAGAGCCAAGGCTGGGTGGTGATCATCGATCCAGGCGTTCGGCAAGATCATCAGGCGCCACGACCGTTGGTACTCACTGAGGAACGCCAGGTCCGGAGGCTGTCGATCACTGACTTCCCCACACCGCCGTTGCGGCGGGGTCGGATGAAGATCGGCAAGCACTTCAATTCCAAGGACGCCGCCTCTCGCCGCAATCTCGCCGCGGCGTTGCGTACCCGGATCACCGAGACCGATCTTGACCAGGGGCGCCGCCGTGAGACCGGACTCGATCAGGAAACCCAAACCAAACTTGATCAACTTCGTGCTGCAGTGAAGCGCCATCGCTGTCACGGGTGCCCTGACCGTGAGACCCATCTGCGATGGGCCGAACGAGCACAGCGCCTGGAGCGTGAGAGTGCACGGCTGAAGACTCGCATGGACTCCCGCAGCAACACGATCGCCAACCACTTCGACAAGATCTGCCTGGTGCTGGAATCGCTCGGTTATCTCACCGGGGACGGCGGCCACCGGGTCAGCGAGCAGGGCAGGATGCTCGCCAGGATCTATGCCGAGCTGGACTTGGTTGCGGCCGAGTGCATACGTGCCGGCGTTTTCACTGATCTCACCCATCCCCAGCTGGCCGCGGTCTTGGGGTCACTCGTATTCGAGACGAGGCGGACCGACGACGGACAGCGCCGGCCGCGGATGCCGGATGCCCGGAGTAACGCCGCAATGACCGAGGTCCGGCGGATCTGGCGCGAGATATCGCTCGTGGAACGCGATGCGAGGCTGGAGCGTGGACCAGAACCAGATATCGGTTTCAGCGAGGCGGCGTACGGATGGGCGGCTGGCCGAAGCCTGGCGGAGGTGTTGGAGGGGAGTGACCTGACTGCGGGGGATTTCGTTCGGTGGGTCCGTCAGGTTGCTGATTTCGCTGGCCAGATCGCGGATGCTGCCGGTCCCGGTGAGCTGCGTGACACAGCCCGCCTGCTGGTGCGCTCGATGCGCCGCGGCGTGGTCAGCTATGCGCCTGAGATGGACGCCGATGAGGGTGATGACCTCAGCGGCGCCGACCTTCCGTAGCCGGGAGTTCGTTCAGGAGGCCTGACTGACGGTTGACATATTGAAGTCGGGCACCCTGATGGGCGGCATGATCGTCCGGTTGAAGTAGTCGTTCCATTCCCGGCACAAGGTCAGCTCGGCGGCGCCGATCTCGGTAATCCTGCCCAGCAGCTCGATCGGCGAGTCATTGAAACGGAAGTTGTTGACAGCGCCGACTACCTCCCCGTCCTCGACCAGATAGACCCCGTCGCGAGTCAGCCCGGTCAGCAGCAGCCGTTCCGGGTCGACATCGCGGATATACCACAGGCAAGTCAGTAGCAGCCCACGTTTGGTAGTGGAGATCATCTCTTGGAGATTGGCTGTGCCGCCACCGTCCATGATCAGGTTGTCTGCCGGGGGTGTCGGCTGGCTGCCGGTACGCCCAGCATGGGCGCGGTTACGGATCAGCTCGCAGAGCACGCCGTCCTGAATCCAGGTTGTCGCATTGATCGGCAAGCCAACGTCGAACGCCCAGGAAGTGTCGTCGGCGGAGGAGGTGAAGTCGACAAACGGAATCGTTTCCAGACCTGGATATTGCGGATCCGACAGCAGAGTGATCGGCAGTTCAGCCAGCCGCTGCCCGATCTTGGTCGTGCCGTTCCCGCCGGCGAACACGTTGCGACCCTCTTCGGCGTCGCGGGCATTGGCTGTCCAGTACGCGTAGATCATCAAGTCCGCAATCGCACTGGGCGGCAGCAGCGTCTCGTAGCGCCCGGGAGGCAGATTCAGCTTCCTCCTCGCCCAGTTCAACCGGGTGGTCAGTTCGTCGATCGCCTCGGCAACATCAACATCGGAGAAGTCCCGGGTCGTCCTG
>DASRJV010000286.1:0-5804 GCA_035649295.1 Propionibacteriaceae bacterium | reverse complement strand
TGGTGACGTGCGCTGGCAGATGCCGTGCAGAACAAGATCAACAATTTGCCGGGGCGTGCCGAGACGGCCGCCGCCCACGATCGGATGTGAGACCGCAAAGGTAACCGCCCGCAAGGCACTGGCCGCCTCCAGCACGTCGAGCCGGAGCTGATCTTGATCGGGCTTGATCAGAGCGGCGATCGCACCGTTGACCAGCGCGTTGTCGGCCTGCTGCTTGGCGCGGAAGCTGTCGTGGTCCGGCGCCTCCCCACGGAGCCGCAGTAGACCGAACAGCGCGAAGACTCGCCGCAACCGCTCTTGCAAGATGGCAACCGCTGCAATCAGCCGCTCTTCAAGACACAAATCCCGATCGATCCTGGCGAGCTCGTCGCAGGTCCGGTAGATGTCGAAGGAATCCTTGATGACGGCATCGATCAACTCATCCTTGGTGGCAAAGGCACGAAAGATGGTGCCCTCCGCAACGCCCGCCGCCTCGGCAATCTGCCTGGTACTTACATCGCGGCCGAATCGCTCCAGTAGCGGCTCGGTCGCCGCGATGAGCGAGGCACGGCGCTCATCGAGGGGCAGAGGTGCGGCGCGAGTCACCCGGCCAGCCTAATGAGTGAGCGCTCACTCAACAAGCGATTTCAATAAGTCGGACTATCTAGGCCCATCGGGCAGTTAGCCACATTGAGTATCTAATGTGGTTCGTCAATTCGTGAGGAGTACGCGGTGTTTTTGGGCCGACTGGCCGATGAGGTCTTCGAGGCTGTCATCTTCGACTTGGATGGGACGCTCATCGACTCGACCCCGGCTGTGCTCAGGTCGTGGGCGACCTGGGCCGAGGAGTATGGGCTCCCGCCTATGGACTCGGTCAGGCACCACGGCGTGCCTTCCGAGGCGGTGGTACGTGCCGTCATACCCGAGGACCTGCACGAGGCAGCCATGCGGCGCATCAGCGAACTGGAGATTGCCGATCTGCACGACATTGTCGTCCTCCCCGGCGCCGTCGAGGCCTTGTCGTCCATAGCCAGGGCGAAGAACGCGATCGCCACATCCTGTACCCTGCCGCTGGCCAAGGCCCGGATAGCGGCGGCGCAGCTTGTGCCGCCCTCGGTGCTGGTGACGGCCGATGATGTGACGCATGGCAAGCCGCACCCAGAGCCGTTCCTCAAGGCAGCGCGGCGTCTCGGCGTCGACCCGGGGCGCTGCCTCGTCGTCGAAGACGCCCCGAAGGGCATAGAGGCAGCTCAGGCCGCCGGATGCTTCACCTTGGCCGTTGTAACGACGACTCCGCGAGAACTGCTGGATGCCGACGCTGTCGTCGCAGATCTCTCTGAGATCCGATTCGAGGCAAATCATGAGGGCGTCCGAGTCAGGCTTGTCGAAGAAGAGGCTGGTGCCCTTCGACAAGCTCAGGGCGCAAATTAGGGCCGAGGGCGCAGAGTAGCTAGCCCGTCTTGCGCCGGAACGTGGTGCGCTTGGCGTCAACGGGTCCGTGCGCTTGCCCGTGTTGCGGAGCGTTATCGATGTGGTCCTCGCCCTTGCGACCCTGCTTCGCCGCCAGAGCCTCCCGGAACTTGCGCTTGGTCTCGTCCTCAGGCACCTGATCTTGGTCGGGTTTGTCGCGAGCGCTCATGGCCCAATTCTTATCGCTGATCACCTGCTGAGCCAGCAGATTCTTGCCTGGGTTCATTCGATGGCCATGAGCTCGGCGGCCAGGTCCGAACGGTGTCCTCCTCGCCCATGGACTGATCACCGCTTTCGCTAGCTGTGCTGCTCAGCTCGTCGGCGGCGGCTTCGGCTGTCACGCCAGTCTCAGGCACGAGCTTCACCGCTGTGCCGTACGCGGCGACCTCGCTGAGCGACTGGGTGATCTCGCTGCAGTCAAACTTCAGCCCAACAATCGCGTCCGCTCCGGCAGCCACGGCCATTTCCACCATGCGTGCCACCGCGTCTTGACGCGAGTCGGTCAGCATGACGACGTAGCCGTCCACTGGGTTTCCGCCGCGCAGGTCAGGTCGCAGCTCGCGGGTGCGCGCCACAACACCGACCACATCGCCGACGACTGAGGAGATCTCGCGACCCGGAACAGTCTCCATCGTCACGACGGGCAGGGAGCGCTGCACGACGGCGGGCTGCTTCATGGCGGGTGGTTGCGGAGTCCACTGCGTCGGTTGTTGCCCATACGGTCCTTGGCCAGGCTGACCGTAGGGCTGCTGTGGTGGTGGGTACTGACCGGGTTGCTGCGGGTACGGCCCCTGCTGGCCTGGGTACGGCTGCTGAGGTTGGCGTCCGGCTGATGGTTGTCCATAAGGCTGCTGGGGTTGCCCGTACGGCCCGGGCTGCTGCTGCCCGTACGGATTCGGCGGATTCTGTCCGTAGGGCGGCTGCTGCCCGTAGTTGCTCATGTCGACAAGATATCGGGCCCGCGACATCTGGGCCCAGACACATAAGCGCTCGTTCTAGCCCAGCTCGGTCATCTCTACAGTGACGAACATCTCTGAGCGTCCACCGGAATAGGTGCCGCGCAGCGGAGCGACGTCGCTGTAGTCCCGGCCGTGGCCGACCCGGACATATCCGTCGGTCAGCCGCCGGCACAGCGTTGGGTCGTACGCCACCCAGCTGCCGCACCACCACTCCACCCATGAGTGGCTTTCACCTTCCACGAGTTTGTTCGGTTCTCCGCTGCCCGGGTGTAGGTATCCGGACACGTAACGAGCGGGCAGACCCATCGACCGAAGCGCGCCCAAAGCGAGATGGCTGTAGTCCTGGCAGACGCCACGACGCAGCTCCCAGACCTCACTGGCCGTGCTGGTCACTTGTGTTGAGCCGCGCTCGTAACTCAGACGATCATGAATCAAGGCACAGACGTCCAGGGCCGCCAATCGAGGCGGTTGCGTGGTTGTCATCGCAGCCAGGCCGGACAGTCCCTCTGGGGGCTGAGTGCGCTCGTTGACGGTGAGGTACTCGGCCATCTTGTCGATCACGGCGCGGTCCCGCAGCGCCGGCCAGCCAAGATCATTGGGCGCAACTCGCCGGTCGACGTCCCAGGCAAGATCATCTCCATGGGTCTCGACGACGCTCTGGGCGTGCACGGTCAGCCGATGGTGCGGCTCGTGCACCTCGAACGTGGTGGCTGTGGTGCCCCAGTAGTCGGTGTAGCTGAAGCTCCAGGCTGCAGGCTCGATGTTGACCCGGCTGCTCCACACGGTCTGGTGGTCGGTCTCGGCAGGCGTCATCCGCGCCTCGTTGTAGGAGGACTTGACTCTGGTCGCGTAGCGGAAGCCCGTCTGGTGATCAATGCTCAACCGCATCTCAACGGGTCCCTTCGGTAGTCCAAGCGGTCGGGTCAGCAGCGGCGAAATAGCTGGTGGAGACGGTGATCGTTACCTGTGCTGCGACATCCTGCACGGCCGACATCTCATGGTTGAGATTGTCGAGCAGATCATCAAGATCGGCGTACTCCAAACGAGCCCGGAGCTGGCCGAGTGAGCGGACCGCAGCCTGGGCGTGGCGTGCGGTCAGCACGTTGTTCTGGGCCACTTTTTGCAGGCTGTCGGTAGCCGCGATCAGCCCGTGCATGATCGAACGCGGGAACCTCGCGTCCACGATCAAGAACTCGGCTGCCTCGCGGTCGGTGTAAAGACCGCGGTAGGTCCGCAGGAAAGCGTCGTACCCACCACAGCCGCGCAGCACTGAAGGCCATTGGCTGCCGCCGTGAGCGAGGGATGCCGATGCGACCAGCCGCGACGTCATGTCGACTTGTTCCAAGGATCGTCCCATGGACATGAACTCCCAGCCGTCATCGCGGACCATGATGCTGCGAGAGATGCCCGCGAACATGGCGCTGCGCTCCCGCACCCAGTTGAGGAACACATGGGCACCGCTCGCTCCGAACGAGGTCGTCGGAAGCTGGTGCCAGGTCGTATTCACGCACTCCCAGAGGTCCAGCGGGATCACCTCGCGAGCCCGGCGCGCGTTGTCTCGAGCCGCATCGTAGGAGAAGTAGATCGAGGTTGGCTCCGCCGGGTCGTAGCCGAGCACCCGCAACAGGTCGTTCAACGTCGGGTCCTTGACATGATCAACATTCATCAGCGCCAACAGATTGCGGCAGGCATCGACCTCAGCGGCCGTGGTGTCCTCGGTGAGCATCCGCAGGTGGGTCTGCAGCAGGCGCGCCGTGTCCTCTGCCCGCTCGACGTAACGGCCGATCCAGAACATGGAT
The DNA here is from genome assembly GCA_035649295.1 of Propionibacteriaceae bacterium. GTDB lineage: Bacteria > Actinomycetota > Actinomycetes > Propionibacteriales > Propionibacteriaceae > Microlunatus. Next base: position 1,597 of record DASRJV010000286.1, on the reverse strand, counting down.
TCAGCGATGCGACTCAACATCCCCGACTCCGCCGGTTGGCCTGCTGCTGTTGATCTTGCTGTTGCCGCTGCGTGTCGGACGGTTTGGACATCACGGTGATAGGAATCTTGGCCACGGTGAGCGGTACGTCGGTCCGTAGTTTGGCGTCACCATCGGCATCGTCGCCGTGCTCGGTCGAGGTCCGATGATTGGAGGATGATCGATGCGGGGGTGGGCTGAGCACCCAGGTGTCCTTGCTGCCGCCTCCCTGGCTGCTGTTGACGACCAGCTCTCCCTCGGGTAAGGCCACCCTGGTAAGCCCGCCGGGCAGCACCCAGACGTCCTCCCCATTGTTGACCGCGAACGGCCGAAGATCGACATGGCGGGGTTGCAGGCAGTCCTCGATCAGCGTTGGCACGGTGGACAGCTGGACCACCGGCTGCGCGATCCAATTGCGAGGGTCCTCTGTCACCCGTTCCCGGAGCGCATCTAGTTCAGCCTTGGTGGCACGCGGCCCGATCACGATGCCTTTACCGCCCGAGCCATCAACAGGCTTGATAACAAGTTCGTCGAGACGGTCCAGTACCTCCTCGCGCGCTGTGTCCTCGTCCAACCGCCAGGTGTCGACATTGGCGATGATCGGGTCCTCCCGCAGGTAGTACTTGATCAAATCCGGCACGTATGTATAGATCAACTTGTCGTCGGCCACCCCGTTACCGATGGCGTTGGCCAGCGCCACGCCGCCGGTACGCACCGCGTTCACCAGGCCGGGCACGCCGAGCATCGAGTCGCTGCGGAAGTGCACCGGATCGAGGAAATCATCATCGACCCGACGGTAGATGACATCCACCCGCTGCAGTCCGGCGGTGGTCCGCATGAAGACCTTGCCCCGCCGGCACTCAAGATCACGACCCTCGACCAGCTCGACGCCCATGGTGCGCGCCAGCAGAGTGTGTTCGAAGTACGCCGGGTTGTAGACGCCGGGGGTGAGCACGATAACCGTCGGTTCGTCGATGCCGGGCGGGGCCGCCATGCGCAAGGCTGTGAGTAGCCGGGTTGGATAACCCGCCACAGGTCGAATGCGCTGGTTGGCGAACGTCTCCGGCATCGCGGTGATCATCGCGTTGCGATTGGTCATCACGTACGAGACCCCGCTCGGCACCCGGACATTGTCCTCCAGTACGCGTACGTCGCCTGCGGGGTTGCGGATCAGATCCACGCCAGCCACGTGAATGCGGACCCCGTTGGCAGGCTCGATGCCCCACACCGCCCGGTGGAAATGGGTGGAGGACGTGATCAGCTGACTGGGAATGACCCCGTCGGAGATCACCCGCGCGTCGGCGTAGATATCAGCCAGGAATGCCTCGAGCGCCCGCACCCGCTGGGCAACCCCGGCTTCGATGATCTCCCACTCCGGCGACGCAATGACGCGTGGCACAAGGTCGAGTGGAAAGGGCTGTTCCACACCGCCGACATCGAAAGTCACACCGGCTTGGGTGTAGTTGTTGGCCAGGGACTCCGCGATCACACGCAGTCCGTCTGAGGTTGAGCGGCTGAGGGCGGAGGCGACGGCTTTGTAGGAGGGCCGGACACTGCCCTCCGCGTCCATCATCTCGTC
>DASRJV010000285.1:0-6611 GCA_035649295.1 Propionibacteriaceae bacterium | reverse complement strand
TCCTCAAGACGCCGGCCTCGGAGATCCGGCGTGGGACCTGGCCTCGGCTGTCGACATGATCTCGTGGTTGGCGCCGCGGTGGCGTGCGATGCCACAGCTGCTGGTGGACTACTTCCTCCTGGGATACCGGCGAGCTGGTGGACCCGGTCGGCTCTACCCGGCCATCCAGGCCGTACGCTCACTGGCGACCGCCATGTGGGTTGCGGATCTGCCGCGCGAGTCGACCGGGGCTGAGCACATCGAGGCGGAACTTGCCTTCTGGCTGGATCGGGCTCGGAGACACGCTGCGCGTGTCGGATGCCTGATGGCCGTCGCATAGGGCGCTTCTAGGTCAGAACCGTGGTGCCCAGCAGACGACCGATGAGGAACGTCGCTGTGAGCGCGATCGCGCCGCCGATTACCACCCGGATTGTCGGGCGCAGTATCGGGCTGCCGCCGAGGTAGGCACCGGTTGCGCCGGTGATCGCCAGGGCGAGCAGCACAGCCGCAAACGTTGCCGGAATGCGCATGGTGTCTGGGAAAACGATGATGGCCAGGATGGGCAGCAGACCTCCAGTGAGGAAGGCGACTGCGGAGGCATATGCCGCCCGCCATGGACTGACTATGTCCTCCTGATCAATATTGAGTTCGGCATCCAGATGTGCGGCAAGCGCGTCGCTGGCCGTTAACTCTTCAGCCACCTGGCGTGCGGTCTGCGGACTCAGCCCCTTGTCCTGATACAGCTGGGTGAGCTCGGCCAGCTCCTCGCGAGGCATCGTCGCAAGTTCAGACTTCTCCTTGGCGATCAACGCTCGCTCACTGTCACGCTGGCTGCTCACCGACACGTACTCCCCGAGAGCCATCGAAAGTGCGCCGCCGACCAGTCCTGCAACGGAGGCAGCGAGGATCGGCCCGAGCTGCGGCGTCGCGCCGGCGACGCCAACCGCAATCGCCGACACCGAGACGATGCCGTCATTGGCACCAAGCACTCCTGCCCGCAGCCAGTTGAGCCGGTTCGCCAGTCCCCCAGAATGCGCCTCCCCGGCATGCGTAGCCTTCGTTTCCGCCACGCCGCCGAGTCAAGCACGACAACTGGCGATCGGCCAGCGCGCTGCTTTCAGCCGTGGTTCAGTGCATGCTGATTCCCGGGAGGTCAGAATGACGGATGGCTATTCAGGCACACCACTGCAGAAGAAGCTAGGGATCAAGCCCGGCATGTCCATCGCTTTGCTGCATGCGCCGCCCGAGGTCGAAACTACCCTCGGCGAGCTGCCAGAGGGCGTGATCACCAGCCGCAGGCTGACTGGGCATCGGGATCTGGTGTTGATCTTCATCACCCGTCAGGTGGACCTCGCCACACAGATCCCCGCCTTGATCTCCGCAATCGCGCCCAACGGCATGATCTGGGTGGCCTGGCCCAAGCGGGCGAGCAAGATCGACACGGATATGACCGAGGACGCCATTCGGGACATCGTGCTGCCCAGCAGCGGGCTCGTTGATGTCAAGGTCTGCGCGATCGATCAGGTGTGGTCGGGCTTGAAGCTGGTCATTCGTAAGACTGAGCGTCGAGGGTCGGAGTCGCGCTGACGACGGCGTCAGCTCCCTGCGGAGGTGGGCGCAAGAATCGCGCCCAAGAAACTCAGTCAGGGACCTTCAGTGCGGTGACCGTCTGGTTGGCATCATCGCTCATCAGCAGTGTCGCCTCGCTGTGGGGCATGTCGAAGGCGATGGTGCCACGAACCCGCCCGCCGGGGCGGAGGGTGCCAGCTTCCAGCATGGCATCTCCGGCTCCTTCGATCGCGGTTTCGAAGAGCCGGCCGGTTTGGTCGAAGACCTGGAAGTTGTAAGGGTCGTAGTTCACCGAGCCGGCCGTACAGGTCAGCTCCACCTCGACCTGGAGGTAACTGCCAGATGTCGGTGGCACCTGCCCGGTGCTCAGCCAGGAGTGCCTGAGCAAGACCAACTGGCCGCTTCCTTCGCTGGTTGTGAACTCGATCCGGTCGGCTTGAGTGGTGAGCTGAGGAACGGGTTGTCTGGGCGCATCTGGAGCTTTGACCTGGGTATCCGCAAAGTGCGCAACGAGGCTGGCCGCGGCGACAACGACTGCTACCAAAAGGATCACCGCTACCGTGATAACGGTCGGAACCCTGTTTGTGGGCTTCGCCATCGACTCGGCGGAACGAGCCGGCAACGGCGGCTTAATGGGCCGCACTTCATCTGGGGCGGGCGCCCAGGGGACGAAGGAGGGCCCACTGGGCGTCGGTCCCATACCGGTGCTCTCTGAACCGCTGGGCTCGTCCATTTCGACCACGGTAGCGCAGGATTGGCGGTCTGCCGAGACCGGCCGGTACGCGAGAGAGAAGCACTGGACAGACCGCTGACCTCCGAGTTGTCCACAGGAGTCCGGTCGGCCGATTCACTGTCCACAGATCTGCCGACCCCCGACGCGTTCGGGTCGAGCGTCCACAACCTGACAACGTGACATCTTCCAGAAAATCAGCAGGACGGCGACGCCACCGGTCCCCACAAACACGGCTCAAGATCCGCCGGCCGGACGAGCTTCTCGCCATCATCCCCTACATGATCGGGTTCCATCCCGATGAGTCGATCGTCGCGGTCTTCGTCAGATCTGGACGAATCGCGCTGACCGCCCGCATCGATCTCCCAGCAGAGTCGGCTAGCGATGAGCTGGCTGAACGCATCGATGGTCTAGCCAGGCAGCACAAAGCTCATAGCCTCGCTCTAGTGGCGTACAGTGACGCCGCCTTGACGGCCAACCGGCTGCTGACTTGCCTCATGGATCGGCTGGTCGAGCACAAGCTGACCGACGTGCTCTACGTCGGACACGGTCGGTGGTGGTCACTCACCTGTAGCGAGGAATGTTGCCCGCTGAGCGGAACGCCCTTCGACCCAAGTTCCCATCCCACGTCAGCAGCGGCGGTCTTTGCCGGACTTGGCGCTCGCGCCCACCGGCAGGAACTCGAGGCGTCTGTCAGCGGCCCGTCGTCCGCGGAGCTGCCGCGAGTGGAGGCCTTGGCTGACGCGCTGCTCACCGAGCTGGACCAGCTGGACGATCCAAGCGCGCGAGTTCGCCTCTTGGCCAGCAGTGTGCAAGTAGCGCGGTCCGATGATGGTGTTCTCGACGAGCGGGACTGCCTGCTGCTAGGGCTCCTTGTAACCGAGACCGGCCTGCGTGACCTGGCGTGGGCGCTGATAAGCCCCAGCAACGCCGAAGATCACGTCCGGCTATGGAGCGGCGTGGTGGCGCGAGTGCCGCCGAGGTTGGCTGCTGCACCGCTGTGCCTGCTGGGCATGGCTGCCTGGCTGAGCGGATCCGGCGCCTTGCTGAACTGCTGCTGCGAGCGACTGGCACAGGTGGCACCGGAGTACTCGATGGGGAAACTGCTCACCGAGGTCAGTGACAGGGCTCTCCATCCATCCGTGTGGCAACAATTTGGAGGTGATATGCAGGTTGGGCTGCCTGCTGAACTCGGACTCCTGGTCGGGTAACAAACTTGGCTCACTAACGCAAACCAACCCCACCCTCGGTGCCGCGGGAACCACTAGGTTTGGTCCATGACTCGCTTCGTGGTGTGCGGAGAGACCCTGATCGACCTGGTCCAGGCAGACGCCGACAGCGATGACTCGTTCAGCTCTACGTGGCTGGCCCTGTCGGCGGGCGGTCCCATGAACTCGGCAGTTGCCTTAGGCAAGCTTGGCGCCGACACGCACTTCCTGGGTCGGCTGTCCAGAGATGCCTTCGGGCGGCAGCTGCGCCAGCACATCCTCGAGGCGAACGTCAAACTTGATCTTGCTACGGAGTCTTCGCAGGCCACCTCGATCGCGGTCGTGAGCCTGGATGATCAAGGAGTGGCCAGCTATACGTTCCACTTCAACAACACAGCGAACTTCGGCTGGCAGGTCGACGACCTGCCTGAACTGTCCAGTGACGACTGGCTACATATTGCCTCGTTGTCCTGCATCGTGAGTCCGGGTGCGGAGGTGCTGCTGGACTGGATGGGTGACGTCAGATCGGGGGTTTCTTACGACATCAACGTACGGCCCAGCGTGATCGCTGATCCCGACGTTTATTGGGGCAAGGTGCAGCCCTGGCTGCGGGTGGTTGGTCGGCGTCAAGGAATCGTCAAGGCGAGTGATGAAGACATCAAGTTCCTTGCCAAGGCAGAGGCCAGCGGCGTCGGGCAGGGCGGTGGCGATCCAGTCGAGCTAGCCGGCACCTGGGTCGAGCAGTACGGGCTGGGGCTTGCTGTGATCACGCTCGGACCGGGCGGCGGAGTGGCTGTCGAGCCTGGCGGCAACGTCACACGAGTCCCGGGCTTCCCGACCAAGGTGGTCGATACGGTCGGTGCCGGCGACACCTTCATGGCCGGCTTCCTCGATGGCTGGGTGAAGCTGGATCTGGGCCTCGCGGCCTCCTTGGAACGTGGTGCGGCGGCCGCCTCCATCGTCTGTTCCAGGCGTGGTGCGCAACCGCCTACGTCGGCAGAGGTCGACGACCTGATCGCGGAGAGGACCTGACCTAAGCAGCGACGCGCGGAGCCAGGCTGGCGCCGGAGCGCCGGCTGGTGCGAGCGGAGCGAGCAATCAGATCTTGCGCTAGCAAACTCGAAAACCGCAAATCAGCGGGGTGCGCTCGCCCCTGGGGCGGCCGGAATTCCGGCTGCCACGGTCAGCGCCTTGACCGCATCCTGGGCGCGCGGCGCGCTGGGCGCCGAGCCGTCCACCTCGGTCACATAGAACGTGTCGATAGCCTGGCCCGCGAGAGTACTGATGTGAGCCGACCGGATCGATAACTTGATCTCACTCAGGGATCGGCCGAGCGCGTACAACAAACCGGCACGGTCGCCTGTCCGAACCTCGATCACAGCCGCTGTCTCACTGGCGTCACGGATCAGCTCTACGTAGGGGTGGGACACCGCACCACTGCTGTGGGCGCGGGACTCACGGCGTTGCACCGGCGCCAGGATGCCGGTTCCACCGGCCTCGAGGCGTGTCAGCTGCTTGACCAGGTACGCGGTGTCAGGCAGATCAGTTGGCACCTGCTTGTCGACCCGCCAGGTGTTGACGGCTACACCTTCGACCGTGTGGAGGACTGCTGACCGCACTTGCACTGAATGCGAAGCGAGCAAGCCGGCGGTGTCGCTGAAAAGGCCCAGCCGATCAGTCGCAGCAATGATCAACTGCACGCCGCCGGGCTGGGCCTCCACACGGATCCGCGGCCTTCCATCCAGCTGCACCGAACGCGCCAGACCAAGATCAACCAACTGGGTCACGTTCACCCGGGAGGTCGTTCCATCGACCAGCAGCCCTTCGGTGTGATCGGCCAGGCTGTTGATCAGTTGGGCCCGCCACGGCGACCAGGCAGCTGGCCCGGCCGCCCGGGCATCGGCCTCGGTGAGACAGCGCAACAGGTCGAGGATGTCCGCGCGGCCCTGTACGGCCTCGACTAGGGCATCCAGGGTGGCTGGGTCGGCATGGTCGCGCTTGGTGGCCAAGCCGGCGAGTGTGAGATGGTGCCGCACCAAGTGCTCGACGAGCTCCGCGTCGGTCGGGTTGAGACCGATCGCCTCGACCGCCTCTCTGGCGATCGGCGCCCCCCGTGCCGCGTGGTGGACACCAACGCCTGGCAGCTTGCCGATGTCGTGGAAGAGGCAGGTCAGTAGCAAGAGGTCGGGCCGATCAACCCGAGTCAGGTGACGCTGTGCCTCGACCACGGTTTGCACCAGGTGCCGGTCCACGGTGTGCCGATGGACCGGATTGTGCTGGGGTCGAGCGCGGATAGGCTCCCACGACGGAATCCATCGGCTGATGCAACCGGCGAGGTCGAGGGCCTCCCAAACCGGCACGACATTGGGCCCGGTGGAGAGCATGTCCAGCAACGCCTCCCGGCATGCCTCAGGCCACGGCGTCGGTAGCGCCAGTCCCTGCTCGCCGAGGTTGTCAGCCGTCACCGGAGAGAGAGCCAGCCCTCGCCGCGCGGCCAGTGCCCCAGCTCGAAGGCCAACGAGAGGATCGCTGGGGCTGGTCCCCGGACCGAGGCCAATCTCACCGGCGTGGATGATCAAGCCATGATCGGCCTTGGTGTAGTCGGGTTTGCGTTCTCGCTTGATGAAACTGAGCACGCGATGCTGTGGCAGCGCCTGGCGGGCGGAGCGTACGGTCACGTCAACCGCATGACCGATGCGACGCGCGGCCAGGCTGACGTCGCGACGAAGATCATCAGCCTCGCTGTAGCCCAGTCGGGCGGCCACGGCTGTGGTTTCGCTGGCGATCAGCCGATCCAGGGTGCGACCCGACGCCAGGTGCAATGCGTCTCGGACGTCGAGCAGCCGTCGGTGCGATTCGTGTACGCCGACGTGTGGCCGGTCGGTCAGCCAGCTGGCGGCAAGCGCTCGCAGCATCGACACATCGCGAAAGCCTCCGCGGGCCTCCTTGAGGTCGGGCTCGAGCAGATAGGCAGCGTCACCAAATGTCGCGAGGCGCTCGTCAAGTGATGCGAGCAGCTCCGGTAGTCGTTTGCGGGCGTTACCACGCCAGGTGTTGATCAGTGCGGTGCGGGCGCCCTTGACCAGCTCCGCGTCACCGGTGATCACCCGGAGATCGAGCAGACC
>DASRJV010000284.1:0-5572 GCA_035649295.1 Propionibacteriaceae bacterium | reverse complement strand
CGCCGTCCGCCGCGGGACAATTCCCGCACCCGCGCGGTCGCGGTCGACGGGACGTCCTCAACCACCTCACCGCGGGCCAGCAGCCACTGCGCCACATGACGCCCCAACCCCCGAGTGTTCTCCACCGCCCAACGCCGTTCGCCGAAACCGCCTGCCCACCTCAACAGCCGCCGGTAGCCGGCCAGCGACGCCTCAATCTGCAACGTCGCAACCTGACGGTTCGTGGCAGGCTCAACTGCACTGGCCACATGCATCGCTTATGCGGATCCACCCCGATAATGATCATGCTGACCCCCTTCACCACACCCCGATAAAGACCGCGGACGACACGCCGACTTGAAGCTGAGCAGTCCTCTGTTGAGTCAATCCGCGGGCGTGGCACCGGCCAGCTCGACAGAACCTACTTAAAGCCAGCCCGAAGGCGGCAGGCGGACTCCGAGTCAGACCGGCCGGCACCACCACGAGACGCTAGGCCAAGCCCGGCAACATCCCCGCAGAATTCATACAAGTCGGCGGATCCCAGCGCGCGATGCGCGAGTAGCTCAATGAATTGTGCAGTCGTTCACAAACGTCTTAGAGTGGCGCTGTTTGGATTAGATCCGAGCGCCGATTCAGGAGTTGTGTGTCGCATACCTTCCCGACTGAGCCGTCGCCTCGACCGACGGCCGGTCAGCATTGGCGAACGGTCGCCACGCTCAAAGGAATCCCGGACGCCACGGTTGCTCGGTTGCCGGTCTACCTTCGAGCACTCAACCAGCTGGCAGAACAACAGACCGACACTGTCAGCAGCGGCGCCCTCGCTGAGGCGGCGGGGGTGAACTCGGCCCAGCTCCGCAAGGACCTGTCCTACCTGGGCTCTTACGGCACCCGCGGAGTCGGCTACGACGTGGAATACCTACGGCTCCAGATCGGTCGCGTCGTCGGGTCCGCTCACGACTGGCCTGTGATCATCGTCGGCCTCGGCAATCTCGGTACCGCACTGGCTAACTACTCAGGCTTCTACTCCCACGGGTTTCGGGTCGTCGGCTTGATCGATACCTCCCCTGATCTGGTGGGTAAGCGGATTCATGGTCTGGCGATTTGCGACTTGACCGAACTCGAGGAGGTCGTTGCTCGTACCGGTGCGGTGATTGCTGTCATCGCGACTCCGGCCGAGGCCGCCCAGGCCGTCGCGGACCGCCTTGTGTATCTGGGCGTCACCAGCATCCTCAACTTTGCACCGACTGTGCTGGCCGTGCCCGAGGGCGTCAACGTCCGCAAAGTCGACCTTGGCCAGGAGCTGCAGATCCTCGCCTATCACGAGCAACGCAAAACCCGCGACAGCAGTCAGATCTTGGCTGAAAGCAGAGGGACGAGTACATGAGCATTCTGGTGGTCAGCGTCTCGCACAAGTCGACCTCGGTTTCCCATCTGGGTCAGCTCGCCCTGGATTCTCCCGCTGCGGCCAAGCTTGCTGAGCAACTCGTCGGATCCGAGCACATCGACGAGGCTGTGGTGCTGTCCACGTGCAACCGGACCGAGCTCTACGCCTCCGTCTCCCGGTTTCACGGCGCCTTGGACGACGCGACTCAGGTTCTCGCCGATGTCGCCGGCCTCCGCGGCAGCGAGCTGCGATCACTGTGTGCGGTGTTCTTTGACGAAGGCGCGGTCGCTCATGCGTTCTCTGTGGCGTCCGGACTTGATTCGCTGGTGATCGGTGAGAGCCAGATTCTCGGACAGGTGAAGAGCGCCCTGACCCTCGGCCAATCTCATGAAACTGTCGGGCCGGTGCTCAATTCCTTGTTCCAGCAAGCGATTCGGGTCGGCAAGCGGGTGCACAGCGAGACCGGGATCGGCTCGGCCGGTCATTCGCTGGTGAGCGCCGCGTACCGGCTCCTCGCCACGGAGCTGGGCGGCCTCGAAAGTCGACGCGTGCTCGTCGTCGGGGCCGGTGCTATGGCGGGCCTAGCAGCTCGGACTGCGGCGGCGGACGGCGCCTCGGTCACTTGTGCGAACCGCACGCTGTCCCGTGCCGAGCGGCTGGCCGAAGCGGTCGGCGGCAAGGCTGTCGCACTCACAGATCTCGCTCGGGAGCTCGCCCAGACGGATGTCCTGGTGACCTGTACCGGAGCACGGACGCTGACCATTGGGGTGGAGGATCTCGCGGGTACACCGGTACGCGGAGTCGTTGATCTCGCCCTACCGGCCGATGTAGCACCGGAAGTCGTCTCGCACGGTATTCACTTGGTGAATCTGGATCGTCTGGTCACCGAACAACCAGATGCAGCAAGCGCCCAGGAAATCGAAGATGCCCGCAGCCTCGTTCGGGAAGAGGTTGCCGACTTCCTAGGCCTGCGCCGCGCCGCCCAGGTTGCCCCGACGGTCGTCGCACTGCGTTCCATGGCCTCGGAGGTGGTGGCAAGCGAGTTGCGCCGGCTGGACACCCGGCTGCCCCATCTTGATGATCATGAACGCGACCAGATCCAGCGCAGCATGCGACGTATCGTCGACAAGCTGCTGCACGCTCCGACGGTACGCGTCCAAGAGCTGTCTGCTGAGCCAGACGCCGTTGACTACGCGGCCGCCCTGCGCGAGCTTTTCGCGCTCGACCCGCAGACCGTCGCGGCTGTGATGTCACCAGAAGTCGGACCTTGATCGTGCGTCGGCCCCAATGACTGCAGTTCCCTTGACTCAGTCGATCAGGCTGGGGGCCCGTACCTCTTCGCTTGCCCGCGCACAGGCCGACCAGGTTGCCACAGCACTCGCGGCCGACGGCGTCGATTCCGCCTTCGTCGGCATTACCACGACCGGTGATCTTGACCAGCGTCAGCTCACTGAGATTGGCGGCACCGGAGTCTTTGTCAGCGCAGTCCGCGATGCCTTACGCCGAGGTGAGATCGATGTCGCGGTGCACTCCCTCAAGGACCTGCCGACAATGCCGGCAGAAGACTTGGAGATCGTCGCGATTCCGGCGCGTGAGGACAGCCGCGACGTGCTGATTGGGCAGCGACTCGATGATCTGTCCAACGGCACCCGGGTCGGTACCGGAGCTCCGCGGCGGGCAATGCAGTTGCTCGACTGGGCAGCAAGCCGGGGTCTTCAGCTCGACATCGTGCCGATTCGAGGGAACGTCGAGACCCGCATCGAGCGGGTACGCGAGGGGAAGGTCGACGCAGTGATCTTGGCCGCGGCCGGGTTGCACCGGCTCGGCCTGTTGCCAGAGCTGCAAGGACTCTCCGAAGGTGTCACCGTCAAACAGCTCCCAGCACAGATTCTTGATCATCTGGTGATGCTTCCAGCACCTGGACAAGGGGCCCTCGCTTTAGAAATTCATCGTTCTCTCAGCATTGCGCTGCGGGACAGGTTGGCACTTCTGGACAACTCGGTTGCGCGAGCAGAATCCCTTGTGGAGCGGGGTTTTCTCAGTGCACTGGAGGCCGGATGCACCGCGCCAGTGGGGGCCCGTGCGGTTGTCGTAGCCGTCCGTGGTACAAGTCTCGATTTGACTCTGACGGCAGTAATTGGGAGAACGTTACTGAGCAACTTGTCACAACCCACCAAAGCAGGCTCAGTCCTACGGCTGGAGGCGCACGGATCGACGGATGATCCGGAGCAATTCGGGGTCGCTCACGCTGGTGAGGTGCTGGCGCAGTTGCAGCAGCAAGACGTTTGAACAACCTAAGGCTCAGACCGCCAACGAGGCGGCCGGCTGGACAACAGAACGCGAGAAGTCAGTGAGCACATCCTCGGCTCGTAGGCCCCGGACCTCCACCTCAGCCACTCCAACCGCACCCATCGCCAAAGGTCGTGTGATCTTTGTCGGCACTGGACCCGGTGACCCCGATCTCCTGACGCTGGGTGCCATCGCCGCTCTGGCGGACGCCAGCTCGGTGATCTTGGACAATGATCGGCAGCGAGAGATTCTGGCACATCCGGCCATCACGCTCGCCGACAGTGCCCAGGTGATCACGCTCGGGCTGACTGAAGCACGCAAGCCACTCAGTCCTTCCGCACGCGCCAAGATCGTGCTCAAGCAGGCCTCAACTGGTACCCGAGTGGTACGGCTCGTGAGCGGCGATCCGTTCCTGGACAACGCTGTCGCCGATGAGGCCGCTGCATGTGTACGCGGTGGTATCGACTTCGAGGTCGTGCCTGGTGTGTCAAGCCTTACCGCAGTGCCCGAGTACGCCGGCATCGATCTGATCCATGCTGGAGGTGTGCAGTTCGCCTCCATCACCGATGGCAAGTTCAGCAAGAACGGAACGACTCAGTGGGGTGCCGCCTCAACGATTGTGGTGAGCACTGTGGTCTCGATGATTGCTGGCTTGGTCGAGGCAGCCAAGGCGGCCGGCCGCCCGGGAGATGATCATGTCGTCGTTACCCTGCACGGCGGCAGCACCGAACAGATCACCTTGACAACCAGCTTGGATGGGCTGCCAGCCGCAGTCCGATCGGTCAAGCCGCCAGCATCGGACCCGGTGCACGTGATCATTGGGGCTGCGGCCGAGCAGCGTCACGAGCTGAGCTGGTATGAGACGAAGCCACTCTTTGGGTGGCGGGTGCTGGTGCCGCGCACCAAAGATCAGGCGGCGCCGATGGTTGCGCGGCTACGCACCTATGGCGCGCACAGTGAGGAGGTGCCGACTATCTCGGTCGAGCCTCCGCGCAGCCCGCTGCAGATGGACAAGGCGATCCGAGGGCTGGTCGAGGGCCGCTACGAGTGGGTGGCATTCACATCGGTCAATGCGGTCAGGGCCGTACGGGAAAAGTTTGAAGAGTACGGTCTGGACGCTCGCGCCTTCTCCGGGCTTAAGGTTGCGGCCGTCGGTCAGGTAACCGCGAATTCCTTGCAGGCTTGGGGAATCGAGCCCGATCTGGTGCCACAAGGCGATCAGTCCGCCGCCGGCCTGGCAGCTGAGTTCCCGCCGTACGACGACGTGCTCGATCCGATCAACCGCGTCTTTCTGCCGCGTGCCGACATCGCTACCGAGACTCTGGCCGAGGGTCTGAAGGACTTGGGCTGGGAGGTCGAGGACGTCACTGCTTACCGCACCGTGCGAGCCACTCCGCCCCCCGCTCCGGTACGCGAGGCGATCAAGACCGGCAAGTTCGACGCGGTGGTTTTCACCTCGTCATCGACAGTGCGCAACCTGGTCGGCATCGCTGGGAAGCCGCATGCGTCAACGATCATTGCGGTCATCGGGCCGGCAACGGCGCGCACCTGTGAGGAGCATGGCTTGCGTGTCGACGTCATCGCCGCCAAGCCGTCGGTTGTGGATCTGGCGGATGCTCTGGCCAGCTTCGCCGCGCAACGCCGGGACGCCTTACTCGAAGCGGGCGAGCCGGTTATCAAGCCTTCGCAACGCCGCCCCGGCACTCGCCGCAAAGTTTGATTGCTCCGCTCGCTATCGCTCGCTCCGCGCGGATCGCGCCTGCGAGCTCGCCTACTTCGTCGTCGCTCGCAGACGATAAAGCGTGTCTGCTCGCTCCGTCTCAGCACGGCGAGGGGCGCGATCCGTGTCTGAGGCCGGCTTCCGACATCGTCTTGGTTGAAGAGTGCTGAAAGCTTGCAGGTCCCAGACTCGGTAGTCTG
>DASRJV010000283.1:0-10651 GCA_035649295.1 Propionibacteriaceae bacterium | reverse complement strand
GTCCTCAACACCGACAACACGGCCCTGCACACGGTCTCAGTCCAGCACGCGATTCGGATGTTGGTCCGCGAGGTCGCGATCGTGGAGGAGGCCCGCGACGGACATCGCATCGGTCCCTACCCATGGCCTCTGGTCTTGCGCCTGATCCGCTACGTCAAGACAACCTTCCTGTACGCCCGAACGCCCGTCTGGTCCAAGCGTGGCGTGCTCCGTCGTGATCATCACCGTTGCGCCTACTGTGAGGGCGTCGCAGACACCGTTGATCATCTGCTGCCCCAGTCTCGCGGCGGATCCAACAGCTGGCAGAACACCGTGGCCGCCTGCACCCGCTGCAACAATCGCAAGGCCAACCGGACCCCCAGCGAAGCCGGCATGACTCTCGCGTGGAAACCCAGCGTGCCGACGTGGCGTGAGGCCTACCATCGTCGGAACTGATCACCAGCAGTTGATCACTGCCGGCTTACACCCGGGCGGCGTGCCGCGTCTGGACCACCTCGTCGATGCTCTGCAGAGCCTCAATCGCCCGATCGTACGAGCGCTGCGCCACTCCGGCGAACAGACAATCGACCACTGTGAGCTGCGTGATGCGGCTTGACATGGCGCCGGTGCTGAAAGTTGTCTCCCGTCCAGCGGTGGTCAGGAGCAAGTCGCTTACCGCAGCAATGGGTGACATCTCGTAGTTCGTCACGGAGATCGTGGTAGCACCGCGGTGCTGCGCAATCCGCAGTGCATCAATGGTGTCGATGGTGGTCCCAGTGTGTGAGAGGCCGATTGCGACGTCACCCGGACTCAAAACGCCGGCCGAGGCTGCCGCGAGCGCCCCCTGCGACCAGAGAAACGAGACCAAGCCGATCCGATGCAGCTTCTGGTGCAGGTGCTGACCCACAAGAGCGCTCGGGCCAACGCCATAGATATCGATGCGTGGTGCCATGGTGATGACATCAACCGCTGCTTGCAAAACCCCCAAGTCCAATGCTGTCGCAGTGTCGGTGACAGCCCGGGCAGCCGCGTGGGTGATCTTGGCGACGACGTCAGCGAGCGTGTCCGTCGCTGTGATGTCGCCAGTTGCGGGGGCACCGGCGCGATGATCAGCTTCCTCGAACTGTGCCGCCCGCGCCAAGGCGATGCGAAGCTCTGGATATCCGGCAAGGCCGATGGCGCGGCAGAAACGAAGCACCGTGGTCTCCGACGTCTGGCACCGTCGAGCCACCGCTGTAATTGAGCTCTCTGAGATGCCGGCCGGGTCAGCTAGCACGGATTCGGCTACTCGCCTCTCGGCAGGCCGAAGATTGGGCAATGCACCGCGCACCGTGATCAACACCGAGACTGGCCGACGCCTATCAGGGCGTCCAGTTCCCCGAGGTGTGCTCACGAATCGGTCTTGTCTCTCCCCCATCCCTCCCAGAGCCTATCTTCGGCTGGATCATCGAGACGTACTTTGACATCTTTCCAGGAGGGCACGTGACCGTCTGGAACCCCGACACATACTTGGAGTTCGCCGATGAACGCTCCCGGCCGTTCGTCGATTTGCTGAGCCGAGTCAACGCGGCCGATCCGAAATTGGTGATCGACCTGGGCTGTGGACCCGGGCAGCTCACTGCCTCGCTGGCTGATCGCTGGCCCGGCGCCCAGATTCTCGGCCTCGACTCATCTCCAGAAATGATCATGCGAGCCGCCGAGTTTGCGGGCCCACGTGTGAAGTTCGCCGTCCAGGACCTCCGCGACTGGCGACCAGAGACGGCTCCGGACGTGATCATCAGCAATTCCACATTGCAGTGGGTGCCGGAGCACCGCGACCTGCTGGCGGTCCTGATCTCCTCGCTCAGACGAGATGGATGGCTGGCCTTTCAAGTGCCGGGAAATTTCGACGAACCGAGTCATCGCCTGCTCCGGCAGTTGTCCGCCGACCCGCGCTACGCGTCCATGCTGGCAGATGTCGCCTGGCCCGCCGCGGCCGATGCAGCCTCATATCTCGATGATCTTGCGGGTCTGGACTGCTCGGTGGATGCCTGGGAGACGACGTACCTCCATGTCCTGAGAGGGCCGAATCCGGTCTTCCGCTGGATCTCTGGAACCGGGGCGAGGCCGGTGCTCCAGGCCTTGCCTGATGATCATCGTGCACGGTTCGTCGCGGAATACCAGGAGTTGCTCGACCAGGCTTACCCGATGCGGCCGTACGGCACCGTCTTGCCCTTCCGGCGCATCTTCGTGGTGGCGCATCGCGCGCCGCCGCGCTGAGCCTCAAACACAGCTGAGTTTGGCGCCAAGTCGAGCCCTAGACCGACAGTGCCTTCTGGTCAGTGACCCATAGGCCAACGAGGCCGCGGAAGTGTGCCATGAACCAATCGCGTTCATTCTCCGGGTATGTCTGGATAACCGTCTCGGTCAGCACCCGGTCGAAGTCCGGCGACGACACCCACTCCAGGACCAGATCGTCGAGTCCGGCCAACGCAGTGTCGCAGAACTCCAGATAGCGCTCCTTCTGGAAATGCTCATCAGCCAGCTGCTGGTAGCGCACGAGCTTGGCGTCGTAGTCCAGATCCGGGTCATCGGCTACGGCAAACCAGGGATCGGTGTCGACATGCAGCTTCGGGCGGCGCCCCGTGGCGGAGCAGAAGGCCGTCCACTTGATCAAGGACTTCATGGCCCACGGGAAATAGTAGTGCAGGGAAGTGACGGCCACGTCAGGACAGGCATTGGCGTAGTCGATAGGAAGCACGGTGTCGCCTTGCACCAGCATCTCGCAGGAGTTGAACTCCCACCGGAAGAAAGCATTGACCGTCTGAGCGATGGTGATCGCTTCCTGGCCCACCTTGGGTGAGAGGAACTCATAATCGACGGCGTAGCGGTTGTGCATCGGCTCGTCCGGCCGGAAGTTCATCACCATCGTCTCGGGGCCAATGGTCAGCGCCCGCGCGAAGACATCGAAGGGCTCAATGGATTTCTGCAGATGCATGAGCATCTCGCCGGAGTCGTCGTACGCCGCCATCAGCTCGGCTTGGTCCCTGACCTTGGAAACCCCGCGCCAGCCGCCACCGTCGAAGGGCTTCATGAACAGCGGGTAGCCCATCTTCTCGGCGACTGTGGCGAGATCGAACTGATCGTTGTAGTTGCGGGACGTGTAGGCCCAGCGCACGTTGTCGATCGGATTCTTGTACGGCACGAGCACCGTGTCCGGCACGTTCATACCCAGTCGGATCAGCGCGCAGTACGCCGAGTG
Organism: Propionibacteriaceae bacterium; assembly: GCA_035649295.1. Classification (GTDB taxonomy): domain Bacteria; phylum Actinomycetota; class Actinomycetes; order Propionibacteriales; family Propionibacteriaceae; genus Microlunatus. Next base: position 7,431 of record DASRJV010000283.1, on the reverse strand, counting down.
TTTCTCCATCGACTGGAAGGTAAACGGCGAGTTCAGCAGGTAGGCGTCGTCCATCAGCGCCACCTTCTTCAGCCATTCCCGCGGGTGGTAATACCAATGGGCCAGCCGGTCGATGACCACCTGGTGCCGGGCTGGGTCCCGCAGGTTGAACGGGTGGATGTGCACCCGTTCGGTGTCGAGAACGTGATCAACACCTTCGTAGCGGAATACCCCGAGACGGCTCGAGATCGCTTCGAAGGCCTTTGGCCAGTCCTCCTCGGCGCCGAGCAGTAGGCCGACCAAGTGGCGGTTCACGGACATGCTCACGCTCCTTCATGATCGTTTTTCAGACTGATGGCGGTTCGAGCTGACCATTCACCCGATCCTCCGATACTGGCCTCGCTCGATACGGCCCGCAAGGTGTCGGGCATCCGGAGCCCGTTGCGTTTCAGCTCGATTTCGGCAAGTTGGTTGATCACGGCTCGATCACCCGACCGCCAGGCCGTGACAGGGTCATCGCTGATCTCTGCCAGCACGTAAAGCGGCTGGGCGGCCATAGCCCGGAGTGCAAAGAGATCGAGGTCGGGCAGCGCATCCAGGAAGACCTGCGAGGCCCGAGCCTGCCGATAGAAGCGGATCCGGCGCGGCAGCCAGAATGCCACCACGATCGTCACGGGAATGAGAAAGACCAGCCAGCCGACGATCAGCGCCAGCCGTTCGATGCTGGTGACCTGGTCGTTAGCAGAGGTGATCAAATTTCCGAGGGTCACTGAGGCGGCGTCGAACGGACGCCGTAGCTGCTCACCAGCCACTGGCACCTTGGCCGCTTCGGCCGCTGCCTCACGGAAGTTCTCGGCTAGGCGCGTTGCCGTCCGCGCCGTTTCTCGGGCCGGTACGGCCAATATCTCGATCACCCGGTGGACAAAGATCCCGATGATGGCCCAGCCGACTGTCCAGAGAAGAACGAAACCGTCTCCGAACATCTGCCCGATCATCTTCGCCGGACGCTTAGCGTAGATGCCCATGGCCGCGACACTACCCATGCTGCAGAAGATGGCAGGATGGCCCGGTGTCTCGAGCGCGTCGATCTGACAGTTTCCAGGTAGCTCATCAGCGATTTGGCTGTGTGCTGCTGACCCTCATCTTCGCGGTCGCGGGATGCGGAATATTGCCTCCAAAGCTGAATCCGGAGCCTGACGGCAATTCCGCTGATCAGGCAGCAGCCGCGCTGGCGGCGGGTCTTAGCGCCAAGGATCTCTCGCCGTTACCGTTCGTCGGCGCCACCGGCGCGGCGGTCAATGATCTGTTCCAGCCGCTTGTCGCGGGAATGGGGCCGTTGAAACCGGCGGTGACGCTCGGGTCGGTCTTTCGAGACGGGTCCGAAGCAACCGCGACGTTGTCCTTCAGCTGGGTGTTTCCCGGCGTTCCGCAGCAATGGACGTATACCACCGAGGCCAAGCTGGCCAAGGAGTCCGGACAGTGGAAGACAAGCTGGCACCCCAGCGTCGTGCATCCACAGCTCGAAAGCACGAACCGCCTGTCGCAGCGGCGACTCTATCCCGAGCGCGGTGAGCTGCTGGGAGAGGACGGTGCTCCCATCGTGGTCGACCGTCCGGTATTCCGGATCGGGATCGACAAGTCAAAGGTGAGTGACAAGGTGGCCAAAACCTCGGCGGTCCGGCTCGCCAGGGTCGTCAAGATCAATGCCAAGGCGTATGCGAAGGAGGTGGCTGCTGCGGGCAGCAGCGCCTTCGTTCCCGCAATCGTGATGCGCATGGACGCACCCGACCTACCACTCAGCTCCGAGATCCGTGCCATCCCAGGAGCGCTTTCCATCCGAGCCGGGCAGATGCTCGCCCCGACCCACGAGTTCGCACGACCGATCATCGGCATCGTCGGCGAGGCAACGAAGGAGAACGTCGACAAATCTGGGGGAGCTGTGGTGGCCGGAGACCAAGTGGGGCTGACCGGACTGCAGAAGCGCTACGACGAACAGATGCGCGGGACTCCCGGTGTGCGGGTGCGGCTGGCGGCCGCCAAGCCGAGCGACAGCTCAGCAAGTCCCTCTCCGACCCCCTCACCGGCGGCCGAAGCCAAGCCGGTCGTACTTTTCGAAGTGAAGTCAGTGCCCGGTAAGCCGCTGACCACCACGCTCAACGTCGGGCTACAGAAACTAGCGGAGAAGACGCTGTCGAATACCAAGCCAGCCAGCGCTCTCGTTGCCATCCGGCCCTCGACAGGCGCGATCGTGGCGGCTGCGAACGGCCACGGCAATCGTGGGCAGTCCCTCGCCACAATCGGCCGGGCGGCTCCGGGGTCGACCTTCAAGGTCATCTCCGCATTGGCCCTGCTGCGGGCTGATCTGACTCCTCGCTCGGCGGTCAAGTGCCCGACGACAGTTAGCGTGAATGGTCGGAAGTTCCGGAACTACAGCGATTACCCGCCGAACCAGCAGGGCCGGATCACGTTGCGGACGGCGCTCGCGCAGTCGTGCAACACAGCGTTCATCGGCCAGCGAGGCAAGCTCGACCGGTCTTCGCTGGCGGAGGCAGCCGGTTCCCTGGGATTCGGCATCGACTACGACGTCGGTTTCCCGTCCTTCTTCGGCTCAGTACCGGACGATCCGACGGCGACCGGCCGGGCAGCCACCATGATCGGCCAGGGCAAGGTCGAAGCCTCGCCGATGGCTATGGCCGCCGTGGTCGCGTCCGTCGCCGCAGGCGAAACCGTGATTCCGCATCTCCTGGATGGCCAGCAGGCCACCTCCAAAGGAAAGGCGCTGACCGATCAGGAAGCCCGGCAGCTCCGCCAGATGATGCGAGCCGTGGTGAATGAGGGCAGCGGCCGTGTGCTCGGGGATCTTGCCGGTCCGGCTGTCATGGCCAAGACCGGTACGGCGGAGTACGGCGCATCGAAACCTCTGAAAACCCATGCCTGGATGATGGCGGCGCAAGACGATCTCGCGGTTGCTGTCTTTGTCAACGATGGCAAGTCGGGCTCGCAAACGGCTGGACCTCTGCTGCGGACGTTCCTGGCAAAAGCTCGTTAGGCCTCGCAGTCCGATGTTGGCTGGATCATTTTCGGGCCGCTCCGACGGCTACCAGCCAGCCTCGCTCGTCACCTTCCACGAGACCGGCGGACTCGAGTGCGGTCAGCGCGCCGAGGCAAGTTGGAACACTGACGCCGGCCGCGAGCGCGATGTCTCCGACCGTGGCGCGGCGGCGAGCCGGGATGGCTTCGAAGACTGCGAGCTGGCTCTCGGTCAATGCGTCGGTCGCCCTGGCTTGACCGTGCGCAAACGGTAGCGTCGCCTGGCCCATGTCGGAGATCAGCTCGAGAACCTCCGCCGCCGAGGTGACCAGGACGGCCTGGCCGTTGCGGATCATCAGGTGCGGGGCCGTCGACGCCCGCGAATAGACCGGACCCGGAACTGCCATGAGGGGTCGCCCGCAAGCAAGGGCCCAGCCGGCCGTGTTACGAGCACCCGAACGTAGCGCTGCCTCGACAACCACAGTGCCGCGAGACATCGCAGCGATCAGTCGGTTTCGGGTTAGAAACCTCACCCGCGTCGGATGAGCGGCGGGCGGCAGCTCTGAAACCAGCAACTGGTCCTTGGCCAGAGTCTCAAATATCGAGGCGTGGCCGGGCGGATAGGCCACATCAACGCCGTTCGCAAGCACACAAACGGTTGGTCCCCCTGCGGCAAGCGCGCCGCGATGCGCCGCGACGTCGATGCCAAAGGCACCACCAGACAGAACGGTGACGCCTCGCTCGACCAGATCTGCCGCCAGATCTGCGGCAATGCCGTTTCCGTACGCCGTTGCCGCCCGTGACCCGACGATCGCCACAGACCGTTCCATCAGGTGAGCGAGATGCCCCGGACCGCGGAGCCACAGCCCAAACGGCTCGCCACCGCGGCGCTGGATGCTTTCGGTATGTCGAAGATCATCAAGTCCGCCCGGCCACTCGTCGTCGCCGGGAACGACGAAACGTGCCGCCGCCGCTTCGGCCAGCCGCTCGAACACATCAACCCTGATCTGTGCTGCCCGCTGAGCCACCGGCTCGCCGAGTACGCCCTCAATGATCTTGGCCCAGGCACCTTCGGCACCCAGGTTCTGAACTAGCTCGGCAACTGCGGGATCCCCACCCTCGACGGCGCAGCAGAGCGACAGGCGAGCCCTGCGATCGGATGTGATCATGGCTCAACCCACCTCTCTCCGCACTGTCCCAGGCTGCTCACCCCGCCGCATCGCCAACGCGACCGCCAATTCGTCGCGGCCCGGCCTGTCGCGACCAGCAAGATCGGCAACGGTCCAGGCCAGTCGAAGTACTTTGTCGACGCCGCGGGCGCTGAGTCGGCCGCGGTCGACCGCTTCGTCGACGGCCTGCAAACCATCAGGAAGCGGCAGATGACGGCGCAGGTACGTCCCGGAAACCTCGCCATTGGTTTGCCAGCCGCTGCCTGCCAGGCGCCGGCGTTGCCGGTCGCGAGCTTCCAGCACGCGTATCGCAACCGCAGCTGATGATTCCGAGCGTTGCAGTGTCGCCTTCTTCAGATAGGTCTTGCGCAGCGGCAGGAATGCCTGGTTGATGTCAATACGATCACGCACGGGTCCGGAGATCTTCTCGGCGTACCGGCGCACCACCGTTGGGGAGCAGCGACAATGAGCACCTGGTGTGGCGGCCTGCCCACATGGACAGGGATTCGCGGCCAAGATCAGCTGGAAGCGTGCCGGGAAGCGGGCGTGTACCTCGCTTCGCCCGAGCGTGATCACGCCGGACTCAAGTGGCGTCCGCAGCGCATCGATGACGGCTGGCTGAAACTCCGGCGCCTCGTCCAGAAATAGCACGCCTTTGTGGGCGCAGGAAATGGCCCCGGGCCTGGCCATGCGTTGGCCACCACCGACGATGCTGGCAACCGATGCCGAATGGTGTGGGTCGCTGTAGGGCGGTCGGGTGATGAGCTCGTCGGCAAGATTGAAGCCAGCGAGCGAGTGCACAGCAGACACTTCCAGGGCATCGTGCAGAACAAGATCAGGGAGCAATCCCGGAACCCGCTCAGCGAGCATGGTCTTGCCGACTCCAGGCGGGCCATGGAAGAGCATGTGGTGCCTGCCGGCCGCGGCTACCTCGCAGGCCCACTTGGCCTCCACCTGCCCGACCACGTCTGCTAGATCGAGACAGCGCTTGGCGTGTCTGCTGACCGGATCACCCATCACCTCGATCGGATCGACCACGGGCATCGGCTCGCCCTGCAGGAAGGCGACCAATTGGGTAATCGAGGCAATGCCGAACACATCGATACCAGCGACGAGTTTCGCCTCTCCGGCCTGGCGCAACGGCACGATCATCCGCGTAAAACCTGCCTGCTGGGCCGCAAGAGTGGCAGCCAGGACGCCACGGATTGGCCGGACCCGGCCGTCCAACCCCAGCTCACCCAGCAGGACCGTTCGGCGCAGTTCGTCGGCGCGAAAGGTCCCTTGAGCCGCAAGGATCGCGGCGACGATCGCGAGATCGTAATGACTACCGGCCTTCGGCAACGTGGCGGGGCTGAGATTGATGGTTAGCAACGAGATCGGCCACTCTTGGCCGGAATTGCTGACCGCCGCCTTGCAACGATCACGCGCCTGATAAAGCGCAGAGTCCGGGAGTCCCACCAGTAAAGTCCGAGGCAGCCCGGCGCCGATGTCGGCCTCCACCTCAACGATCCGGCCCTCGAGGCCGACCAAGGCTACCGACCATGCGCAGGCCGAAGCCACTCAGCCCACCGCCCCTACGTGAGTCAGCGATGGCCCCTGACCGGGAACCAGCACGACACCGATGGCGTCCAGCCTGATTGCCGATGCCTTGAGATGATGCACCCGCATCCACGAAGCCGCGAGCTGCCGCAAGGTTCGCATCTTCGCGAATGTGATCGCTTCCAGCGGATGCTCGATACCCAGCCCGCTGCGGCATTTCACCTCGCAGAAAACCAGGGTGAGTCCGCTCTCGCCGACCTCCCAGGCGACAATGTCGATCTCTCCAAGCCGGCGGGGCCAGTTCCGCTCCAACACCTGCCAGCCCTGCCGCTCCAACCCCGCACAGGCCAGGTCCTGGCCACGTACGCCGACCTGCTTCTTGGACTCCGTCCCCGGCATCGCTCACCTCCGAACCGAAGCATGCGTACGCCAACCCTGAATCGTGCGGGGTTACCAAAATCTGTGGAAACCGCTCAGCGATGAGCTGTGGAAGGCCCTCAGTCGATCAAGAAAGAAGGTCAGCGTCGACGGGTTCAAGATGATCAACGGTCACTAGTTCGGCGGAAGAGCTGAAGATCGACGAGGCCCGAGGGCGCGTTCCGGGCTCGAGGAAGGCAACGTGGTCATTCGCTTCGGAGCCGCACAGGACCACCGGATGTTCTGGGGCTGACGGTGCCTTCGGCGGATCAGCCCGCGGTGAAGTCGATCCGCTCGAACGGCCAATCCGGCCCGTCGAGCCATTCGCGGACCGCTCGCCGGAGTGGTTCGCCCAGGTCGCCGTGGGTTCGGCGCACCCACGACCGGGCCCGCACGTCCACCCGGTCGAGGGGCGACGGATAGAGGTAGACACAGCCGATCACGTCGCGGTCGACGGGATCGAGCACCGTGTACGTGAATCCAACACGATCACGGAAATCCTGCGCGTGCTGCTCCAGATCGGACAAGTTCTGTTCCAGGGTCATGGGTCGCGGCCAGGGATCGGGGTCGTCGTCCAAGTCGTCGGCGAACCCGGGGGTCGCGCGGATATGCTCGATGCTCGACATCCATGCGGCGTGATCGGCCTCGTTGTGCTCCGGGCCCAAGGGCTCCAGGACGAAGGCCTCGGCGATCAGGCCGTCCGGCGGCGTGAATCCTTCGGGAACGAAGTCCGTCGACATGGACCTCTATCTAGCAGGCTAATCAACTAGGGATGGTAAGGCTCGCTGCTTGAGCCTTACCAGTGCTTGCAACACAGGTGGCTAGCGGCGTCCCAACCGACGCTCGCCCGACGCGCCTTGCGAGTAGGCAAGCCCGTAGTGGTCAAATACCGCGGGTTCCATGGCCGATTCGAGCTGCCCATCCGTATCGATCGATGGAGCGTCCTTGGCCAACTTCTTGTCGACGGCTACGCGCACGTCCTTGGGCGATACGACGGCATCGGCAAGGGGAACAAATACCAGACTCGAGCCGATCAAACCCACCTTCACCGTGATGAATACAGGCTCCTCAGTCGACGTATCGAAGTAGACCGCCTCCATGGAACCGATCTTCGAACCGTCTCGATCCAGGACCGGCAGACCTACCCAGTCTGTGATGCTTCCCACAGTGATCATGGTTCCACCCTAGCGATCGCCAACAGGGCCTGCCCAGGACATGTGTTGCGGCGGCGTGGCCCGCAGCGGAGCGAGGACACTCGCCGCGAGGCCGGGCGCAGCCCCGCACTTGATTGAGAAGT
>DASRJV010000282.1:0-5352 GCA_035649295.1 Propionibacteriaceae bacterium | reverse complement strand
TCCGGAATCGGTCGGCGCAGATTGGGCGGCCCAGAGATCGGGTCCGAAGACCTCGTAGCGGATTCGGGCGGGTGGCACGCCGCGCGATAGCAGCGTTGATCGAACGAGCCGCATGAAGGGCAGTGGCCCACACGTGAAGACCTGGACGTCGTTCGGAAGCTCAATGTTGGTCAAGTCCATATAGCCTTGGCGCGAACGAGTGTCGCCCTCATCGACGCTCTCGTACCAGGTGTAGGCGCTGAAGTCGTCGATCTCTCGACCGAGATGCAGCACGGTCTCCCGTAGAGCGTGATCTTGTGCTCTGCGGTCAGCGTGGGCAACGATGACGGTCCGCTGCGGTTGGGTACGAGCGATCTGTTCGACAATAGGGAGCACAGTCGTGATGCCGGCGCCGGCACTGGCCAGCAACAACGGCGACTCGGTCGGCGTCAGTACGAAGTCGCCGGCAGGGCCGCTGACATCAACCAGATCTCCGACCTTGACTTGATCATGAAGATGGCTCGAAACCCGCCCGTCTGGAGCGCCGTTAGCGCCACGAACGCGCCGTACAGTGATCTGCAGACGGGTCCGCACCGCTGTGGAGGAGACGGTGTACTGCCGGGGCTGCCGGTCGCCATCGGGAAGATCGACGAATACCGAGACGTACTGTCCGGGCGCGATGGCGGGGAGCGGACCTCCGTCTGCCGGTTCCAAGACGAGAGAGATGACGTCGGCGGTTTCCTCGATCCGCCGTACCACGCGATAGGGACGCGTCGGTTGAGAGGGATCAATGTTGGCCTGCTGGTACAGCCGCGCTTCCTCAGCGACCAGTTGAAGTGCGAAGAGCCAGTAGACCTCGCTCCAGGCCGCGGCGATCTCCGGCGTTACCGCGTCGCCGAGCACCTCGGCGACTGAGGCCAGCAGGTGTTCGCCGACAATCGTGTACTGCTCTGGGCGGATACCCAGCGATACATGCTTGAAGGCGATTCGCCGCATGACGTGGTCGAATGAGGGCGCCTCAGGGTCAATCAGTTGCACCGCGTACGCGACGACCGAACCTGCCAGGGCCTTGCTCTGCTCACCGGTGGCCTGGTTGCCCTGGTTGAAGATGCGCAGCAGTTCTGGATGGGCAGCGAACATGCGCGGATAGAAGTGAGCGGTGATCTCATCGGCGTGTGCTGCAACGGTGGCCGCGGTCGCCTGCACGACCTCGAGCGCCTGCGGTGACAACAGGGATGGGCTTGGAGTTTCGGTGAGGTCGGACATGGCTGCTCCTTCGCTGTCCGGGCCCACAATCCGGCGTACGAGGGGTCATGTTTGGATGGACTGACGAAGGCTCCGGGATGGTTGGTGGTCAAGCTATCCACTGGTGGCGGGAATCAAACAGGGCCCTTTGGCCTATCTCAGGCAGGCGGTCCGACCCTGTGGCTGACCACGATCATGAAAGGCGCAGCATGGCCAAGTTGATCTACGGGACGATCAGCTCGCTCGACGGGTATGTTGCGGACTCGGAAGGCAACTTCGACTGGAGCGCGCCCGACGACGAGGTGCATTCCTTTGTGAACAACCTAGAGCGGGAGATTGGCATCTACCTGTACGGGCGTCGGATGTATGAGGTGATGCGCTACTGGGAGACCGCGCCGAGCGGCAATGGTGAGCCGTCAGCCGAGCGGGAGTACGCGCAGATTTGGCAGGCAGCCGACAAGATTGTCTATTCAAGAAGTCTGGAGAAAGTTGCGACGGCCAGTACAAGGATCGAACGAGAATTCGACCCGCAGGCGATTCAGGACATGAAGACGGCTGCGACTCGCGACATCTCCGTCAGCGGTCCGACGCTGGCCGCCGAGGCGCTGAAGATGGGGCTGATCGACGAGTGCCACCTGTTCCTCTCCCCCGTCGTCGTCGGAGGTGGCTTGCCGGCGCTCCCGGACAACGTCCGCCTGGGACTTGAACTGCTGGATGAACGCCGCTTCGGCAACGGTGTGGTGCATCTCCATTACCGCGTCGGGAGCTGAGGGAGCATCGACGGATCCGGACTTCATGAAACTCCGCATTGGTCGGGAAATTGACCACCGCTGGCGACATCTGCGTCGAAAGCCCGCACTGGTCGGAGATTTGCTGTGTCAGGAGGTGGCCCGAATATCATCCGAGGAGGACGGCTCTGCGGTTCGGGCTGCGCACCGTCCGACCGATGACAGCGGCCAGAATGATCACTATCGCGATCACCGTGGCATTGCGTATGGAATTCGACTCTGTGGCTACCGCGACTGCAAACAGGGCCCAGCAGGCCGTCAGTAGGAAGCCGATGACGGCCACCAGCCGGGACACCACGAAGAGCGACATGATCGTGGCGCTGAGTACCAGCACAACGCCGATCTCATTCACCCAGCGTGCTGACTCCGGCATCCCCCAGGATCGAAAGGTGGTGGCAAAGCCAGCAGCCGCAGCCACAGTCGCCCAACCCAGATAGATCATCACCGGCAGCCGAAGCAAGATCTCCTCAGCGGCGCTGGCCGCCGGCCCGACCACCAGGAAGGCTCGTGCGGCGAGTACCAGATAGACGACCAAGATCACAATCAGAATCTGGGACAGCCAGATCGTACGGGTTCCGAAGACCGGCACCCACAGCGCGCTGACGGTGAAGGCGCCAAATAACCACCAACCGGTCAGCCGGTGTACCGTACGCTCCCGCTGACTAGGCAAAAGCTGATAGACGGCAAGCGCAAGACACGCCGCATAGATCAAGCCCCACACGCTGAAGGCGTAACCGGCCGGAGTCACCGGACTGGCATTGGCATCGGAGATCGCGCCGGTATTCGAGCTCGGTCCGAGGGCCAGCGTAGTGAGGGGCCCCGAGACCGCCTGGGCCACCGCCATTACGGCGACGAGGGTGACGCGGGCGCGATCGCTGCTACGTGCCATGGCCACATTGTGCCTGCAGAGTTGGTCCTCTGATTCGAATGCGATGAATCAGCGATCTAGTCGTCTGTCACTATCCAGTCACAGCAGCGCGGCAGTGAGAGCGACAAGTGGTGGCAAGCTCTGGCTCAGGGCGCCGCCGATGCTCTTACCTCGCTCGCCACCAAACCCCAGCCGGTCGGCAATGAAGAGCACAATCCCACTCAAAACCATAAAGAGGCAGATGTAGGTCACCAGCGTTCTTCCGACTGTTTCGTTGCCGCTCATCCACGCGATCACGCCGACGACCATGCCGCAGCCAAGAAACAGGTTGTAAAAACCGACACCGAAAGCCCACACTCGCACGGCCGGGACATAGGGAAGCCCGAAGACTCCCTGATGCACGCTGGGACGCTCGATGAGGAAGGCCTCCCACGCGAAGACGACGATGTGGATCGCCGCAGCAAGCAGCGCGAAGATCCACGCGACCACAGTCATGGACCAGCCTGCACGTCAACCGCCTCGAAGCCGGCAACAGTGACATCGTGACGAGCCAGGACGTCGTAGAGCTGTTGCGCAACCTGCTCGATTGGGCGGTCGTGAGGTACCGAGGCGTCGAGGTCGGCTTGGAACCGGCCCATCGCCCCAGTCATGCATACAGCGAGGAACTTCGTCGTCGGACTGAGCACCGTGAAGGTGTGCAGCGCTGCTGGAGGAATGGTGATCGAGGAGCCAGGTCCAAGATCGAAGGCCTCGTCCTCGACCTGGACGATCATCCGGCCATGCAGGACGTAGTACGCCTTCGCCCATCCGGTGCGGTGCAATGGGGTGGCCGGCCCTCGGGGTGCATCGACCTCAAAGAGCTCGTAGTGATCATCGGTATGGTCCGAATCGATCTTGACCGTAAGCACCGCATCCGGAGCGGTGAGTTCAATGCCCTCGCCTGCGGCACAGTGCTGAACCTGATGTGTCATATCAGCGACGCTAGGCTCACCGCCTTGATCGAGTCGATCCCAGAAATCTGGGAATGCTTTCTCGCAGAGGACACCTGCCAGAGATTGTTGGAGCTAGTCGCGCCACATCAAACCGGCGAGCCGTTCGGGCGCCACGCAGGAGATCAGACAGCGCTCTTTCGCATCCGGAATCAGCTCCGCAGTCCAGCCGACAAACCCACCATCGCCGATTTCGACCTCGTCGCCTTCGACCTTCGCCATGATCTTGAACGCCAGCGTGCGGTAGTAGCCGATTCCCTGCGTACGCTCCGGGTACTCCGTCCACGGCACCCCTGGTAACCCCGATTGGACCTTGTCGACGAGCCGATGGCCTACCGGGTGACTGTCGATCAGGGTATAGGCGAAACGGCCCAAAGCCGAACCGAGCAGTTCGTCGAGGATCTGCTGCCAGAAGCCCAGATGCATGATCAACAACTGGCCCTCCGTTCGGAGCGAACCTGAGTCCCGAGCGCTCGACACCAATGCGAAGATCACGAAATGCGCGAAGGCGTCGGAGTCGACGAACCGCTGAGCCCGTAACACCCGATGACAGCTGGCCAAGTGCACCTCCTCGACGTTCGACCGACGGCGAAGTGCCGCCTCGAGTGCCAACACGTTGCATGGATCGCTGACCACCTCACTGGAGCGCACGGTGCTGACAATCCGGTTCTGGTCTGCCGCATCCACTGAGGTGCACGTGCCCATCGGAGTGACCGGAGACAGGGCTAGCCCGACGAACGGAGTGGCTCGCAGCCGCCGCCACAGCCGACTCTCGACCTCGGACAGCCGACCGGGATCAATCGTGGCGGGACGAACGAACCGGTCCGACTTCCAGCGGCGTAGCGCCTCCGCTGGGCCGACCCGGCCGGCCCGCGTCCGCGCGATGCTCAGCAGCAAGCTCTGCAGGTCGGTCGGTGACAGCTCCGTCTCCAGGACTTCACGAGAACCGTCAGGTAGTCGTGACCAGACCCGCTCGATGACTGCTGAGCTCTGCCGAGTCGCCATAGCCGCGACCCCAATTCTGTCCGCGAGTGATCTTGACGCCGGCCCTTGCGCAGACTGGCCCCGCGAGTCGGGAGCCGGTGCCGGCGGGATCGATCCCAGAATTCTGGGAATGCTTACCTCCCAGAACGGTGAAACAATTCCCTTGTGTGGGACGAGCGGGCTTACCGTGCCCGCCGAGACATCACAGCGTTGGCCGCTGAGGGCCTCGGCGTCAGCGACCTGCACGCCGCTGCAATCCGGCTGATCGAAGCCAAAGTCGGAACCGATCTCAGCTGCTGGGCAACCATCGACCCGGAAACGCTGGTGATCAGCACCATGACCAGCGGAGACACGAGGATTCCTGCCGAGTATGAGCCGCGCCTGGCCCGAGCCGAGTACACCGGGAACGAGCCGCATACGTTCGCCACCTTGGCGCATCGCAAGCAACCAATGGCACGGCTGTCCGATCTGCCGGCCCGCGACCGCAGGCGAAGCGCCC
>DASRJV010000281.1:0-5789 GCA_035649295.1 Propionibacteriaceae bacterium | reverse complement strand
CGTCGCAAGCTCCTGCAGTCGTCGGAGCGAACAGCTCGTCATAGCGCCGCTGTGTTGGATTGGCGCTCTGACGGGCTGTTGGCGAGATCCGACTCCTTCGTCGCTTGCCTTGGGCGGCCGACATGTTTCATGGTGCCGCGTCGCAAGCTCCTGCAGTCGTCGGAGCGAACAGCTCGTCATAGCGCCGCTTCCATAACCGCTTTGGCGATGGGTGCTGCTACCCGCCCACCGGCGATGTCGTTCCGCGGAATGTCGGCGTCTTCGACGATCACGGCGACGGCGACCTTGGGGTCATCCAGCGGCGCAAATGAGGTGAACCACGCGAACGGCTTCCGCTTTGGATCCGACTGCGCCGTGCCGGTCTTCCCGCCCACCCCGACGCCGGGAATCTGCGCATTACGGCCGGTGCCTTCGCTGACCACGATGCCCATCATCTGTTGCAGGTCCTTGGCGTTTTCCGGAGTCATGGCAGTGGAGAGCTCCGTAGGCTTGTGGGTCTCGATCGGCTTCAGATCCTGAGATCGCACCGTGCTGACCACGTACGGGTCCATGAGCACCCCGTCATTTGCGATCGCTGCGGACACCATTGCCATCTGCAACGGGCTCGCGGCCACGTCGAATTGTCCGATAGAGCTGAGCGCCAGCTGGGCCTGGTTCATCTCATCCGGAAATTGACTGGCCACTCCTCCAAGATCAGCCAGGTGCCGCCGGTCGAAGCCGAAGAGCTGGGCTTGTTCGCGAAGCTTTTGTTCACCAACATCAAGGCCCAGGTTGGCAAACGCCGTGTTACAGGAGACCTTGAGTGCCTGGGTGATTGTGATCTTGGTTCCGCCGCAGTTGGTGGAGTTGGGCAGGAAAACTCGAGTACCGGGCAGCCTGAGTCTGTCAGGCGACTCCACCATGGAATTCGGGGTCTTGCCGTCCGCGAGCGCTGCTGCCGTTGTCACTATCTTGAACGTGGAGCCTGGGGGATAGATCTCGCGCGCGGCTCGGTTGGACAGCGGTTGCTGGGAGTTTGACGCGAGCCGGTCGTACGCCTTGCCCGCAGCTTCGATGTCGTGGCTGGCGATGTCGTTGGGATCGAACGTGGGGCTGGTCACCAAGGCAAGCACAGCGCCTGTCTTCGGATCGAGCGCGACTACGGCACCCTTCTGGTTGCCGAGCGAGTCGGCCGCCGCCTTCTGAATCTTCGGCACGATCGTGGTTTGGACGCTTGCACCTTCCGGCGTTTTGTTGGTCGCCATGTCGACAAGCCGGCGTACGAAGAGCGCATCATCGGTGCCTGCGAGCTGGGCGTTGTATGTGCGCTCCAAGCCTGAGCTGGCACGGTCGTAGGAGTAGAAGCCCGTGATCGCTGCGTACAGCTCGCCATCCGGATAGACCCGCTGGTACTTGAAGCGGTCCTTCGACGGCACCGTCTTGGCGATCTCTGTCTTTCCCGCTGCCAAGATTGCGCCGCGGTTCTGGGCGAATTCCGCGTCCCGTACCCGCCGGTTCTGCGGCTGGGCGGCGAGCGAGTCCTGGCGGAAGATCATCATGTACGTGCCGTTGGCAAGCAGCAGGGCAAACATGATCATGAAAACAAAGGCGACTCGCCGGATGGGTTTGTTCATGCGCCCGCCTTGACAAGCTGGGTTTGTTCCACGTCCGGATTAATCGGCGCGACCGTTGCGGCGGGCTTGCGTACCTGATGGGAGATCACCAGCAACAGCCCTGCGACGATCCAGTTGCAGACCAGCGAGGAGCCGCCTTGGGACATGAACGGAGTGGTGAGACCAGTCAGTGGGAGCAGCCGGGTGACCCCGCCGATGATGGTGAACACCTGCAGCGCGAATGCGAACGACAGGCCGGTGGCCAGCAGCTTGCCGAATGGCTCGCGACATTGGAGGGCAACCCGCAGGCCTCTGGCAACGATGAGGCCGTAGATCAGGATCACTGCCATGAGCCCGGTCATGCCGAGCTCTTCACCAATCGCTGCCGCAATGAAGTCGCTGCGGGCCAGCGGTGTGAGGCCCGGTCGGCCAAGCCCCAGGCCGGTGCCGAGTAACCCACCCCAGGCCAAGCCAAACTGGGCGTTGATCACCTGGTAGTAAGTGTCGAAATCGGAGAAGGGATCCAGCCAGGCGCCGACCCGCTGCCGTACGTGGCTGAAGTTGAGGTAACCGAAGTACGCTCCCGCTGCGAAGAGGAGCGTGCCGAGTACCGCCCAGCCGGCCCTTTCGGTGGCGACGTAGAGCATCATCACGAACAGTCCGAAGAACAGCAATGACGTCCCCAGATCGCGCTGCCACACCAAGATGGCCAGGCTGATCAGCCACATCACCAAAATTGGTCCCAGGTCGCGGGCCCGCGGCAGGTCGATGCCGAGGATGCGATAGCCGGCGAGCGCCAGCACGTCGCGCTTCTCGACCAGGTAGGAGGCAAAGGCGATCGCGAGTAAGACCTTGGCGGCCTCGGCGGGTTGGAAGCTGTAAGGACCGACATGGATCCAGATCTGGGCGCCGAACTTCTCGGTGCCGAGCCCTGGTACCAGCGGCAGCAACAGCAGCGCGATACCTGCAAGTCCGATCGTGTAGGTGAACCGCTGCAGCGGTCGATGATCATTGAGCCAGGTGACCACCAGAATGAACATCAGTACGCCGATCGCAGTCCAGATCAACTGCTGGCGAGCGCCGTTGAGCGGCGGGTCATTGATCAAGTCAATCCGGTGGATCATGACTAGGCCGAGGCCGTTGAGCAAGATCACACAAGGCAGGATCACCGGATCCGCATACGGTAGCCGCCACCGGACTGAAATGTGCGTCAGTGCGGCGAGCAGGGTGGAAATGCCCACCACGTAGGGAAAGCTCGGTGACAGCCCACCGGTGACATTGATGTCGACCAGCGCGTACGCGCCGAGGGTAAGGCCCAGTGCGAAGATGATCAGGGCCAACTCAACCCCTCGACGCTTTCGGGGGACAACGGTGACCGGTGCTACGGCACGCATGGTCAGCAGCTCGGCTCCGCCTGCCCGGTGACGGGCGCTGAAGGTGTCGGGGTTGGCCTACTGTCGGGCTGTTTGCTCGGCGTCGCTTTCGAACCTGTTGTCGGCTTTGGCCGCACTGTCGGCTGTGGGCTGGCACATCTCTTGGCAGCGTCGGTCAGCTCCGCGACCGTCGCACGGGCCGAGTCCAGGCTGGAGACATCGATGTTGGCTTTGACCTGGTCTTGATAGAACGGCGGCAGCTCGCTTACGGTCAGCTGCTGTACCTCATAGACCCGCGATAAGGACAGGCCAGGGAGGCTGTCCGACAGTCCCTGGAAAATCGCGACCTTGTCCTGGTCGGCCCCTATGAAGTATTGGGTGCGGGTCCAGCCGTACGCGATCCCGAGTCCGGCTCCTGCGAGGAGCAGCAGGGCAAGCAGACCGATAAGCGGCTTGCGAAAGCGTCCCTTATGCGGTGCCTGAGGGCTGTATCGCTCCTCGTCGTCGGCCGGAGGCGCCTCGAAGTCGGCCAGCTTTGTCATGAGGGTGTCGTCGGCATCGTCTTCGGCACGCTGACCGCGCGGTACGCCGTCGGCCGGGAAGGGATGCTCTGATGCGGCGCCGAGCACGATGATGTCGTCGCTGCCTCCAGCTTCCACAACATCGGCAACGATCACCGTGATGTTGTCGATCCCGCCCTCATGAAGAGATTCGACTACGAGGCGCTCGGCAGCGTCGTTCAGGTCAGGCAGCCGCAGGGCGGACTCGATGACGTCGTCGTCAATCAATCCGCAGACGCCGTCGCTGCAGAACATCAACCGATCACCGGGCAAGACCGGCACCATCATGAGGTCAGGATCGTTGGTCGGCTGCCCGTTCAGCACCTTGAGGAGCAGCGAGCGGTGCGGGTGCAGCGCGGCTTCGGATTCACTGATCTTCCCGTCATCGACCAGCGACTGCACCCAGGTGTGATCGTGCGTGAGCCGTTCCAGGTGACGGTCGCGGAGCAGGTAGGCGCGGCTGTCTCCGATGTGCGCCAGACCGAGCTGGTTGCCATCGAACATCGCGCTGGTGACGGTCGTGCCCATGCCCTCCAGCGAGAAGTCCGACTCGATCAGTTCCGCGATCTTGTCATTGGCTTGGTGGATGGCGCTGGCCAGCACCTCGAGCATGTGTTCGCCAGTCGTGGGACTATCGATCTTCCGTATAGTGTCGATCGCCACGGCCGAAGCAAGATCACCCGCCGCTGCACCCCCCATGCCGTCGGCTACCGCAACCAGATGGGGGCTCGCATAGCCGGAATCCTGATTGTTCTTCCGGATCAGGCCGATTTCGGAATGGGTGACGTAGTTGAGCTGAAGTGTCATCTGATCACGGCTCCAGCTTCAACATGGTCTTGCCGATGCGGACGGAGTCAGCGAGCGTGATCGTGGTTGGAGCAGTGATTCGCTGGCCGTTTACGTAGGTTCCATTCGTGGAGCCGAGATCCTCGACATAGATGCCGTTCGGAGTAGCGACTACACGGGCGTGCCGGGTAGAAACGTAATCGTCATCCAAGATCAGCTGGCAATCCGCACCGCGGCCGATCATGATCATTCCACCAGCCAGCTCAGCTGACAGGCCCGCCTGGCTGCCTTGGGAAATCATGAGCACCCGAGGTTCGCCGCGTTGCCGCCTTCCCCTCCTGGAAGCAGGCGGAGGTGTCTCCAGTTCCTGGGGTTGCGGCTGGTCCGAGGCTCGAACCGGTTTGCCGAACAGGTCACTCCGGATCACCGAGACCGCGGAAAGAATGAACAGCCACAGGAGGGCCAGAAAGACCACCTTGATGATGGTGAGGGCGATTTCCGACATCGCGTCTCATCGTCCACCGGGAGCGTGGATGAGCATTCGGGTGGACCCGATCTCGATCCGTGATCCCTCCCGCAGAGCGGCCTGCTGCACCCTCTGTCCGTTCACGAGGATGCCATTGGTCGAACCTAGATCGACGATGTCGATCTGCAAGCCTTGAGCTGCCGCGTTCACCCGGATCTGGGCGTGCCGGCGGGAGATTCCCGGGTCGTTGATGCGGAGGTCAGCCTCGCTGCCGCGACCGATCACCAGGCCCGGCGGCTGCAGCGGATGCCGAGTGCCGTTGACCTCCAGTACCAGTGGCGCCCGACTGATGGAGGTTTCACTCGGCCGGCCACCGCGTGGGGTGATGCCGGCGACCGCTTGGGAGGCGACGGTGAAACGGCCGGTAGGCAGGTGTGAGTCCAGCTCAAAGCCGATCTTGATCGGGCCGTTGAACACGTAGCCCATTTCGCGGGCGTGGTTGCGCAACTCCGTTGCGAGTTCGGCGTTCAGCGTGTTGGCGTATGGGGCGAGCTTGTCGTGGTCGTGCTGGGAAAGGTTGACGGTGAAATCGTTGGGCACTAGGCGCTTGTCGCGGGACATCAACTTGGCCTCGGCGTCGAGCTCGCGCTGCAGCCGCGCGGCGATCTCAACCGGCTGCACATCGCCTTTGAACGCGCGCGCGAAGACGCCGCTGACGGCGCCCTCCACTTTTTTCTCAAAGCGCGCGAAAATGCCCATGTCCCTCCTTCCCCGAGGTCAACCTAGATCGTATCCGGAGAAGCTAGGGCGGCCTGCTACTCAGAGAATTGAGCTTGAACCGTTGGCAAGCGTGCAAAACTGACGCCTAAGCGACGGGTGGGTCGTGCTAGCCTTTCCCGGCTGGTTCGCACCAGTTGCGACCCGCGCGAGTGGCGGAACGGCAGACGCGCTGGCTTCAGGTGCCAGTGTCCGCAAGGACGTGGGGGTTCAAATCCCCCCTCGCGCACCAGTA
>DASRJV010000280.1:0-13464 GCA_035649295.1 Propionibacteriaceae bacterium | reverse complement strand
AGATACTCGAGCAGGTCCGGAGGGGCATCGCGCAAGGAGGTGGCGAAGATTGGTACGCCAATGCCGCCTGCCGCGTCGACAGCGTCCGCGAGCGCAGCGACGTACGCGATATTCCCCGCGGCGTACTGAGCGCGGTAGAACAAGATGCCGATGCGTGGTCGGGACGCCCCGACCACGAAACGCCGCGGCAGCACGCCCCAGACCGGCTGCTCGACCGGCACTTCGAAGCCGACACCTGTGAGGAGCACGGTGTCGCTGAGGAATGCGTGCAGCTGACGAAGGTTGTCCGGACCGCCATGGGCCAGGTAGACGTGGGCATCGGCAGCGACTCCCATCGGAACGGTCGACAGCTCCATCAGCGCGGCGTCCGCTGCCTGCTCGCCGCCGAGCACGACCATCGGTTTGCCTGTGCCACGAAACCGGTCGAAACCGCTACAGAGCAGCTGGGGGGAGCCGAGTACCCGCGCGACGATGAGGTCACAGGCCTCGAGCACCTCACCGAGTTGGGTGTGCGACGATCTCGACGGGTTGGCCAAGAAATAGTCGGCGCCGCTGCCTCGCGCAGAGATCAGATCAGTATCAGAGGTGGAGAGCAGGGCGATCCGCGGCACCACGGGAGCCTAACTGGTCTGACCTCAAACCACCTCAGCCGTGGTCACTTACGATGGCGGGCGTGACTCGCGCCGACCGCTGCCCCGGGGTGCTGCGGCCGCACCTGGCGGCCGACGGGGCGATGGTGCGCGTGCGGGTGCCTGGCGGGCAGACGGCCGGCAGCGCGCTTGGCAAGCTGAGCCGCATCGCTCAGCAGTTCGGCAGCGGGGATCTCCAGCTCACGTCGCGTGGCAGCCTCCAGATCCGCGGGCTGCCGGATCCGATGCCTATGGGCCTTGTAGATGCTGTGCAGAGCGTGGGCTTTCTACCGTCGGAGACACACGAGCGAGTTCGCAACATCGTCGGTTCGCCGCTGACAGGAATCAGCGGCGGTGTGACCGATGTTCGACCGCTGATAGCTAGCCTGGACGCCGGGCTGTGCTCGGAGCCGCGTCTCGCCAGCCTGCCCACCCGGTTCCTTTTCGCCGTCGACGACGGCCGCGGGGATGTGAGTGGAGCGCCCTTCGATCTTGGATACCAGGCTGTTGATCATGACCACGGGTGGGTGCTGCTAGGTGGAGCCGAGTGTGGGCTATCTGTACCAGCGCGAGATGCTGTGCCGATGCTGCTCGAGCTTGCGCACCGCTTCCTGACGGCGAGCCAGAAATTTGATCACGTGTGGCACGTCCGCGAGCTTGCTGACTGGGCGACGACGGTTCCTGGCGTACGTGCAGTCGACTTGCCGGCCGCGATCACAGATACTCCCCTTGGCGCAATCGCTGGCGCCGCCTCGGTCCACGTCCCCTTGGCACTGCTGACACCTGCCCAAGTTGCAGCGGTCGAGGCTCACGCTGCCGGATCCGTCGTGATCACCCCCTCGCGAGGGCTGGTGCTACCGGACACTGCGGACCGCCTGCCCGCGCTCGTTGCCGCGGGCCTGGTAGCGGATCCGGCCTCGCCGTGGTCTGCCGTTTCGGCATGCGTCGGTGCTCCCTACTGCGCCAGCGCCTTGATCAGCACTCGGGCATACGCAACGGCACTGGCAAGCTCCGGATTCCCCTTGCCGAGGACTCATATCAGCGGCTGCCAGCGACGCTGCGGCGCACCTACCGGTGATCACTGTGATCTTGTGGCGCCCCGTGACATCGACCTGCTGAGGCTCGGCGGGTAGGTACGGTGATGTTCGCACCAGCGCGGCGCTACGACTATCTGAGCGTGCCCAACGAGATCTACCGGCGATCCTTTGCGACCATCCGATCGGAGGCGGATCTTTCCGCGCTACCTGAGGACGCTGACACCGTCGGCGTCCGGATGATTCACGCCTGTGGCGATGTGGGTCTCGTCCACGATCTTGCCGTCCACCCACGACTGGTATCGGCCGCCCGAAAGGCGCTCGAGGCTCGCGCAGTGATCTTCACCGACACGCACATGCTCGCCGCTGGAATCACACGAAGGCGGCTGCCGGCAGACAACGAGGTGAGCTGCCGACTGGACGACCCGCGGGCTGCCGAGCTGGCCCAACAGTGGGGAACCTCGCGATCGGCGGCCGCTGTCTCGCTCTGGGGCGATCGCCTAGCGGGTGCGGTGGTGGCCATTGGCAATGCCCCCACAGCACTGTTCCATTTGTTAGAGCTGATCGCCGACGGAGCGCCGCGTCCTGCGGCGATCATCGGAATTCCCGTCGGTTTCGTCGGGTCGGCTGAGTCCAAGATCGCTCTCGTCGAGAACCCTTGGGATATTCCATGGCTTGTGGTGCACGGGCGCCGCGGTGGATCTGCCTTGTGCGCGGCCGCAGTCAATGCGCTAGCTCGTAAGTCGGAGATCTGGTGACCGGGCACCTTTATGGAGTCGGCGTCGGCCCCGGGGATCCGGAGCTGATCACTCTCAAGGCGGCCCGGCTGATCCAGCACGCCGACGTGATCGCCTACCACTCGGGAACGGCCGGCCGATCGATCGCTCGCACCATTGCAGGCTCGCTGATCAGCGAGAACGTGATCGAGGAATTGTTGATCTATCCCGTCACTACAGGCTCGACTGATCATCCGCTGGGCTACTACGGCGCCGTGGAGGACTTCTACGACGAGTCTGCGGAGCGCCTCGGCAAGCATCTGGACGTCGGCCGGACAGTCGTCGTGTTGGCCGAGGGTGACCCGCTGTTCTACAGCTCCTACATGTACTTGCATGACCGGCTGTCGCCTCGTTTCCCGAGCGAAATCGTGCCCGGAGTCACCTCGTTAACGGCCGCGGCCACCGCGCTGCGGACTCCGCTGGCGCGCCATGAGGACATCTTGACTGTGCTGCCCGGAACGCTCCCCGTACCCGAGCTGGCGCGTCGGCTGGCCGACACCGACGCGGCGGCGATCATGAAACTGGGCCGGACCTTTGGTGACGTACGGGAGGCGTTGCGGCAGGCCGGACGGCTCTCCGACGCACTCTATGTAGAGCGGGCGACTACCGGCGAACAGCGTGTCATGCCGGTGACCGATGTCGATGCCGCCGCCGTGCCGTACTTCTCCATGATCGTTCTGCCGGGCCGGGATCGACGTCTCGACTCGGCGGGCCGATCTGCAGTGCTTCAGCCGACCTTGAACGCTCGTCATGCCGGCCAGCCACAGCTCTTTGTCGTCGGTCTGGGGCCCGGCCCGGATAGCTGGATGACGGCAGAGGTAGCGGCGCTGCTCGCCGAGGTTGATCATGTCGTGGGCTATGGGCCGTATCTCGACCGGCTTCCGGTCCGACCAAATCTGCAGCGGCATCCTTCCGGCAACACTGTCGAGGTGGAACGAGCGCGCTACGCTCTTGATCTTGCACTGGTCGGGGAACGCGTTGCTGTGGTCTCGAGTGGAGACGCCGGAGTCTTTGGTATGGCCTCGGCGGTCTTCGAGGCGGCCGAGACGGATCGTTACGCCGCGATCAAGATCACAGTGCTCCCAGGGATTACGGCGGCCCAGGCAGTTGCTGCCCGCGCGGGTGCCCCCCTGGGCGGAGATTACGCAGTGGTGTCGCTATCGGATCGGCTCAAGCCATGGTCGATGGTCGAGCGACGGTTGCGTGCTGTGGCTGAGGCCGATCTGGCACTTGCCATCTACAATCCGGCTTCGCGTACCCGGCGGGACCAGATCGTCCGAGCCCGCGAGCTGCTGCTCGAGCTCCGCCCGCCAGACACACCGGTGGTCGTAGGGCGCAACGTCGGGCGCGACGGGGAAGATCTGCTCGTGACAACTTTGGCAGCGCTCGAACCCGAGAGCATCGACATGAGCTGCCTGCTGATCATCGGTTCCAGCCAGACCCGATTCAATCATCACGCGATGGTATGGACCAGCCGGTCCCACATCTCTTGATCAAGGACAGCTACCGACGGCGCTTGCCGTAAAGGTGTGACTCCACGAAGTCCTCCGCGTACAACGCATCGCCCACCATGATCACGGCCGCCTGTCGCAGACCAGCCTCCTCGACCTGATTGGCGATCGTCGCCAGGCTCCCGTGGAGCACTCGCTCATTGGGTTGGCTGGCATTGGCGACGACCGCCACCGGACAATCCGGCCCGTAGGCGAGTGTCAGCTCGTCAGAGATCGGCCGAATCCGCCGGATCCCCAGGTGAATGATCATGGTTGCCCGGGTCTGCGCCAGATAGGCCAGCGACTCCGTCTCGGGCATCGCAGTGGAGGCCGCCTGGGTACGGGTCAGGATGACGGTCTGCGCCAACTCGGGCACCGTGAGCTCACGCCCAATGATCGCTGCGGCGGCCGCATACGCCGGCACGCCTGGTGTCACATCCCAACTCACCCCTGCTTGATCAAGTCGCCGAGTCTGCTCAGCCAGCGCCGAATAGATCGAGGGATCGCCAGAACAGAGTCGGGCTACATCCTGTCCGCGTTGATCAGCTGAAATCAGGTGATTGATGATCTGGTCAAGATCGAGATGCTGGCTGTCGACCAACGTGGCCCCCGGTGGGCAATGAGCCAAGATCTGATCATCAACGTAGGTGCCGGCGTAAACACAGACCGGGCAAGACTCCATCAGCCGTACCGCCCGGATCGTCAACAGGTCTGCCGCCCCAGGCCCGGCCCCGATGAAATGAACTGTCACTCGACGTCCTTGACTGCGCTCCACTGCACCACAGCTCGGGCCGGACGCCAGCCGTGGTAGCGCCCGATCGGTTCGAGATGCTCCACAGAAAGTCGGGACAGCTCACCGCCGTAGCGCTTCCAGTATTCGATCATGATCATCTCCGACTCCAGGGTTACCGCATGAACCACCAGCCGGCCGCCGGGCCGCAAGGCGGACCACGACTGTTCGAGCGTCTGGCTCGTCGCTCCCCCGCCGACGAAGATCGCATCTGGCTGCGGCAGCGAGGACAGAGCATCTGGCACCTCCGCATGCAGCACGTCAAGACCCGGTACGCCAAGTGCTTCTGCGTTACCACGGATTCGCTTGCACCGATCGAGGTTGTGGTCTATCGCGATCGCCCGGCAGCCGGGATCGGAACGTAGCCACTCAATGGCGATCGACGCTGCACCAGCCCCGACGTCCCATAGCAGCTCACCCGGACCCGGCATCAGATGGGCCAGCGCCGACGCACGAAGATCACGCTTGGTCAGCTGACCGTCATGATCGAACGCCTCATCCGGTAATCCGGGAGCCAACGAAGCCGCCCGGCCCGTGCCGGCACACGCCACACAAACCACGTTAAGGGCCGGTGCTTGACCCTGCCATTCTCGGGCGACTGACTCGGTCCGCGACTCGCTGTCGGCACCAAGATCGCCCAACACTGTCATCACGCTGTCGGCGTAGCCCTCGGCGACGAGTAGCTGTGCCACCGCTTCGGGAGTGTCTGCGTCACTCGACAAAATGATCAAGCGGCGCCTCGGGAACAGAAACCGTCGCACCACATCCAGGTCGCCGCCACGCAGCCGCACCAGCTGCGTCGACTCCTCCGGCCAGCCCATTCGAGCGCGCGCGAGCGCCGCTGAGGATACCGCCGGATGAATGCGAACGGCTCGGACCCCGACTATCTCGATGAGCGTGCTGCCAATTCCGGCGAGCAGCGGATCACCGGAGGCAAGTGCGACGACGCGCCGCCCGGACACCTCGCTGAGCAGCTTTGGTAACACCTCACGCAGCGGACTGGGATACCGAAGGCGCCCCTGACCTGGCAACGTTGGGACTAAGTCGAGGTGGCGAGGGCTTCCCAGCAGAACGTCCGCGTTCTGGATCATGTCACGCAGCCGCTCAGGAAGGTCGCTCCAACCCCGCGCGCTCAGCCCGATCACCTCGATCACGCCTCAGACTGTATGCGAGGTTCCTCGAGCTGCTCGCGCGATGCCGACGCTCGCAGCTTGGAGGAACTATCTGTGACATGATTCAAGGCGGCGACGGCAGAGGAATCCGGTGCAAGTCCGGAGCGGTCCCGCCACTGTGACTCGGGCACTCATCACCACAAGCGAGATCCGGGAAGTCAGGACGTCTGCCGGCGCTGGTCGTCGTCGCATTCCGCGTGCGCCGACCGAGCCCAGACATGCCGCGGGCGTGGACACCCGCAGGAAGGGTGTGAGGTGCGGACGTTTCCGTTCTCCGCAGTCGTCGGCTCCGAAGACATGGCACTCGCCTTGATCCTGACCACCGTTTCTCCAGAAGTAGGCGGCGTGCTGGTGCGTGGCGAGAAGGGCACAGCGAAGACGACCATGGTGCGCGCGCTGGCGCAGGTGCTGCCCGGCATTGACGTCGTCGAGGGTTGCCGCTTCAGTTGTGAGCCGCTGGATGTTGATCCGACGTGCCCGGACGGTCCCCATGATCATCCTGTGGTGCGGTCGCGTCCCGCCAGGTTGGTTGAGCTTCCGGTGGGTGCCACCGAAGACCGGGTGATCGGCTCGCTTGACCTGCAGCGAGCTCTGGGTGTTGGTCAGGTGGTCTACGAACCAGGCCTACTAGCCGCGGCTCATCGCGGCATGCTCTACGTCGATGAAGTGAATCTGCTTCATGATCATTTGGTCGATCTCTTGCTGGATGCGGCAGCGATGGGTCGCTCGACCGTTGAGCGGGACGGAGTATCGGTCGCACACGCTGCCCAGTTGATCTTGATCGGAACCATGAACCCCGAAGAAGGTGAGCTGAGACCACAACTTCTCGACCGTTTCGGGTTGACGGTTGAGATCACTGCTCCGCGCGATCCGGAGCTACGCGCAGAGGTGGTCCGCCGCCGGATGGCATTCGACCGCGAGCCGGCAGCCTTCGTCGCCGCGTACGCAGCTGAGGAACAGGCACTGCGCGCCAGGATCGCCACCGCCCGGAAGCTGCTGCCGTCGGTACATCTGGGCGATCAGCAGCTGGCGACCATTGCCAAGGTGTGTGGCGGGTTCGAAGTCGACGGTATGCGGGCTGACATCGTGACTGCGCGCGCGGCGGCTGCTCATGCCGCATGGCACGACCGACAGGAGATCACCAGATCCGATATTCGGGCGGCGGCCCGGCTGGCACTGCCGCATCGGCGGCGTCGCAATCCGTTCGACGCTCCAGGTCTGGACGAGGATCTTCTTGATCAACTTCTCGATGAGGAGCCAGATCCGGAGCCGACACCACCGAATGGCAGTCGACCCGATCGCCCCTCGACAAGCTCAGGGCACGACGACGCTGCGCACCGAAATGGGCAACAAGAAATGCGGCCTGAGCCTGTCGAAGGCGCATCGACAAGATCAGCGCACACCGATGTGCCGCCCGCCGGCGGCTCTGCGAGAGAGCGCATCGTGTCCGCCGGCGACACGTACCGCACCCGCTTGTTCACCGCCCCGGGCATTGGCGTTGGCGAAGCAGGCCACCGCAGCCGCGCATTGACCTCGTCCGGGCGGACGGTTGGCTCGGTCGCGGCCGACCGCGGTAGCGGCCGGCTGCACCTCACAGCAACAATCCGTGCAGCTGCGCCGCATCAGGTTGTCCGGGGTCGGCGCCCGGATGAGCGGCTGCGGTTGGCCACCCCGGATCTACGGCTCACCGTGCCGGAGGGACGCGAGTCCAACCTGGTGCTGTTAGTGGTCGACGCATCCGGGTCGATGGCCGCGCGGCGCCGCATGGAGGCAGTCAAGGCCGCCGCGCTGTCCCTCTTGCTGGACGCGTACCAGCGCAGAGACAAGGTCGGCTTGATCACCTTCCGAGGCGCTGAGGCGACGCTCGCACTGCCGCCGACATCCTCGATCGAGGTGGCTGCGCGCCGGCTCAAGGACCTGCCGAGTGGCGGCCGTACTCCGCTGGCCGAAGGGCTGCTGTGTGCCGCGGAAACGCTACGGCTGGAGCGGATCCGCGACCCTCGCCGCCGCCCACTGCTGGTGCTCGTCACCGACGGCCGCGCTACGCATGGTGCGGACGCGGTCGGCCGGTCGCGGCAGGTAGCTGATCAGCTGCGGCGCGCCGGGGTCGCCTCGCTGGTGATCGACTGCGAGTCCGGCCGGATCTCGCTCGGCCTAGCCCAAACGTTGAGCATGCACCTCGATGCTCAATACGTGACGGTGGATGAGGTGGGCAGTGATCAACTGGTGAGTGCCGTACGCCAAGGTAGGGCGGCCTGATGCCGGCGGGAGTTCCAGAGCTGGTCCCAGCGGACGGGCTGACGACCCGGCAACGCCGTCAGCAGCCGTTGTTGATCATCCACACCGGTGATGGCAAGGGCAAGTCAACCGCTGCGTTCGGGCTGGCGTTGCGTGGCTGGAATCAGGGATGGTCGGTGGGAATCTTTCAGTTCGTCAAGTCTGCCCGATGGCGGATCGGCGAACAGGCTGCGTTCGAGTCGCTGGCGGAACTGCACGATACGAGCGGTCGCGGTGGGGAGATCGAGTGGCACAAGATGGGCGCTGGATGGTCGTGGAGCCGCAAAACCGGCACTGATGATGATCATGCTGCGGCCGCGATGGAGGGCTGGCAGGAAATCAAGCGACGGCTCGCCGAGGAGAGGCACAGCCTCTACGTGCTGGACGAGTTCACCTATCCGATCAACTGGGGCTGGATCGATCTCGACGATGTGATCGAGGCCCTAACGACGAGATCCGGCTACCAGCATGTGATCATTACCGGTCGGCGCGCCGACCAGAAACTGGTCGAGGCAGCCCAGCTCGTCACCGAAATGACCAAGATCAAACATCCCTTCGACGCTGGGCAGAAGGGCCAGCGAGGCATCGAGTGGTGATCAGTCCGACACCGCTGGGAGCTGCGCAGAACCTCCCTCGCCTGGTGGTTGCCGCTCCCGGGTCGGGCCATGGTAAGACCACGATTGCCACAGGACTGATGGGCGCACTGGCTGCAACAGGTCGAAAAGTCGCGGGCTTCAAGGTCGGGCCGGACTACATCGACCCCGGCTACCACACGCTGGCCACCGGGCGGCCGGGGCGCAACCTCGATCCCTATCTGTGTGGCGAGGAACAGATGGCGCCGCTGCTGCTGCACGGCGCACGAACGCCCGATTCTGCCGACATCGCGATCATCGAAGGCGTGATGGGGCTTTTTGACGGACAGATCGGCAGCGAGGGATTCGCCTCCACTGCCCATGTGGCCAGCCTGGTGCAGGCTCCGGTGATCATGGTGATCGACATCTCCCACACTTCGCGTACCGCGGCCGCCATGGTGCACGGGCTCAACACGTTCGATCCTCGCGTACGACTGAGCGGAGTGATCATCAACAAGTCGGGATCAGAACGGCACGCCCGTGAGATCGTCGGCTCGATCCAGGCGACCGGCCTCGAGGTGCTCGGCATCCTGCCGCGCGATGCCGGTATCGAGATTCCGTCGCGGCATCTCGGTCTGGTGCCCGCCGCAGAACGTGAGGAAGCGGCTGATGCGATCAAGCAGCTGTCCAGGCGAATCAGTGATCATGTGTCACTCAGCTCGATCATCTCAGTGGCCCAGTCGGCGCCCATGCTCGAGGCAGAGCCCTGGTCTCCCACCGACAAGGTACGGCCGCCATCTGACGCGCGTCCCGTGGTGGCGATTGCGGCTGGCCGGGCGTTTACCTTCCGTTACGCGGAAACTGACGAGCTACTACGCGCTGCCGGATGCGAACCAGTGGTGTTCGACCCCACCTCAGACGAACAGCTTCCGGCTGGAACCGCTGGGCTCTACCTGGGCGGCGGCTTTCCTGAAGTGCACGCAGCTGAGTTGGCCGCGAATGAACCACTGTTATCCAGCATCCGAGCCGCGGTCAACGCAGGTATGCCGACGGTCGGCGAGTGTGCCGGGCTGCTCTATTTGTGCCGGAGCGTGGATGGGCTGGCCATGGTGAGCGCGCTCGACGCGAACGCGATCATGACTGACCGACTGACGCTGCGTTATCGCACCGTGGCCGCCGATCATGATCAACTCCTGGCAGGGTCCGGGACCTCGGTGACTGGGCACGAGTTCCACCGCACCGCGGTCGAGCCCAGCCATGGAGGAGCCGCTGCCTGGCTGGTAGATGGTGAGCCAGCTGGCTTCTCCACGGACCCGGCTGGCAGTGGCCGCGAAAGTGTGCATGCCAGCTACTTGCACATTCATTGGGCCGGCTACCCCGATCTGGCACAGCGGTTCGCAAATGCCGTCCATGATCACGCAAAGACCATGCGGCCCGAGCCGTCAATCATGTGCCCTGAGCCTGTAGAAGGGCGCATACAGCCCACCACTACTTACGATCTTCACTATCACGGAGATCGCGACGTCGCCGAGGGACTAGTAGACCTGGCTGTCAATGTTCGCCTGTCCGCACCTCCGGACTGGCTCGGCGCGATCATCAACGACACGACGCGACACCTCGCTTCCTATCCCAATACGGACGCAGCAGCCAAGGCCATTGCCGAGGCCCACGGCGTCACTGTGGATCAGGTCCTGCCCACCGCCGGCGGCGCTGAGGCTTTCACGCTGCTTTCCCGCGCCATCCGTCCGCGGAGTCCGCTGATCATCCATCCGCAGTTCACCGAACCCGAGGCGGCGCTGATTGCGGCCGGACACCGCCCGCAGCGAGTAGTTCTGTCCCCCGCCGACGGATTCCGGCTCCACGTGGCTCGGGTGGCCGAAGATGCGGATCTCGTCGTGATCGGCAATCCGACGAACCCCACCAGCGTGTTGCATCCAGCCGCGTTGATCAATTCCTTGCGTCGGCCCGGGCGCGTCGTGGTGGTCGACGAAGCTTTTATGGACGCTGTGCCAGGGGAAGTGGAATCCGTAATCAGCGACGACCTGACGGGCCTGCTGGTGCTTCGCTCGTTGACCAAGACATGGGGCGTGGCTGGGCTGCGTGCTGGATATGTGCTCGGCGAGCCCAAGCTGATTGCGGCCATGCGGCGGCAGCAACCGCCCTGGTCGGTGTCCACACCGGCATTGGCGGCAATCGTCGCCTGTGTGACCCCTGGCGCCCGCAATATTGCCGCCGCGGCAGCTGAAGAGATCGCAAGCCGACGGGCCTACTTGGTGGAGCAATTGGCCGATGTCGGCCTCACGGTCGCAGGTCTGCCCCGGGGCCCGTTCGTGCTGGTCGATACCAGCGCCGTAAGCAGAGATCGGGAACCCGGCTGGGTCCGCCTCAGCTTGCGCGACCACGGTCTGGCCGTACGCCGCGGCGAAACCTTCCCCGGTCTGGGGCCTGAGTGGATCCGGATCGCCGTACGCGAACCTGGGATCACCGACCAACTAGTGGCCGCCCTTCGCCGACTTGTCAGACTCTAAGCAGGCTATGGCGAGCTGAAGGTCGGACAAGTCCGTGTGGGAGGTGCGGCAGATGGGCAGTGGACACAGCCACGAGGTGACCGCGACCGGCGAACACCGAAAACGGCTCATCGTCGTACTCGTGATCACCAGCGTGGTGCTGATCGCCGAGGTGGTCGGCGGTCTCATTGCCGGCTCACTCGCCCTGCTCGCCGATGCCGGCCATATGCTGACCGACTCGACCGGGTTGATCCTGGCTCTTATCGCGGCATCCCTGGCGACCCGTGCTGCAACGGAGAAACGAACCTTCGGACTCCAGCGTGCCGAGGTGCTGGCGGCCTTGGGCAATGCGCTACTGCTGGTCGGAGTTGCCGTCTGGGTACTGATCCAAGCCGTCGATCGGCTGCGCAACGCGGCGGAGATCGACAGCGGTCTGATGCTCGCCGTCGCGATCGTCGGCGTGCTGGCGAACCTGGCCGGCCTGCTCATACTCCGTCCCGCGCAGGCCAAGAGCCTGAACATACGTGGCGCCTATCTCGAAGTGCTCGGCGACCTCATCGGCTCCTTGGCCGTCGTCGCCGCCGCCGTGCTGATCTTGATTACCGGCTGGACGCCGATCGATGCGATCGCTTCGCTTCTCATCGTGGTGGTGATCATCCCGCGGGCTTGGTCGTTGCTTCGGGAGGTCGTGGACGTACTCCTGGAAGCCACGCCTCACGGCGTGGACCTGGCTGAAGTACGTGAGCACATCAAGCAAGTCCGTGGGGTCGTCGACGTCCACGATCTGCACGCCTGGACGATCACCAGCGGCGTACCAGTCCTGTCGGCCCACGTCATTGTCGACAATGCCTGTATCAGCGAGGGCCGCTCCGGTGAGGTGCTCGATCGGCTGGGCGAATGTCTTGGCGGGCACTTCGACGTCTCGCACTGCACCTTCCAGATTGAGCCGGTTGGCCACCAGGAGCACGAGGCCGCCCACCACGCGTAAAACGTCAGCCGTCGATGCCATGCTGAAAACCATGTCTACCCAGTACTACACAGCCAGCAGTATCGACGGTTTCATCGCCGATTCCGACAACTCCTTGAGCTGGCTTTTCCAGTTCAGCGAGCCGAGCGGCATGGAAGATGAGTTCCCCCGATTCATCGCCACAGTCGGCGCGATGGCGATGGGCTCCACGACGTACGAGTGGATCGCTGATTACACCGGCTTCTTGGCCGAGCCGAGCAAATGGGAGTACACGGTACCGACGTGGGTGTTCAGCAGTCGCGACCTGCCTCGCGCTGAAGGTCTGGACATTCGCTTCGTCTCGGGCGACGTTGCCCCGGTCTACGAAGAGATGCTCCGGGTCGCCGACGGCCAAAACATCTGGCTGGTGGGCGGCGGTGATCTGGTAGGACAGTTCCATGATCAAGGTTTGCTGGACGAAGTCATCGTCGGCATGGCATCAGTGACGCTGGGCTCGGGCGCGCCGTTGCTGCCACGGAGGATCGTGAGGCCCCCTTTGGAGCTTCTTGGTGTCACGCAGTACGGGGCGGATTTCGTGATGTTGCGTTATGCCGTGCGCAAGACCTAGCGGAATCGGCGGAGGCGCATGCTGTTGGTCACGACGAAGACTGAACTGAGGGCCATCGCAGCTGCGGCGATCATGGGGTTGAGGAAGCCGGCCGCAGCCAGTGGCAGCGCCACCACGTTGTAGGCGAACGCCCACCACAGGTTGCCGTGAATGGTCCGCAGCGTCGCCCGGGAAAGCCGGACGCCGTCAACCGCCACCCGTAGGTCACCGCTGATCAAGGTCAGGTCGCTGGCATGGATTGCCGCATCGCTGCCGGTGCCGAGCGCGATACCAAGATCAGACTGGGCTAGCGCCGCCGCGTCATTGACCCCGTCTCCAACCATGGCAACCTGATGCCCAGCTTCCTGCAGCCGGACAACTTCCGCGACCTTCTGTTCTGGCAGTACGTCGGCGATCACATCGTCGACGCCGACCTCAGCGGCAACCGCCCGGGCCGCAGCTTCATGATCACCGGTGAGTAGCACTGGGCGCAGTCCCAGCCATCGAAAGTCCTCCACGGCTTTGGCTGAAGTTGGCTTGACGACATCAGCGACCGCTATCACGCCGCCCGCTTCCCCACCCCAGCCGGCCATGACGGCGGTCCGTCCTCGAGCCTGCTCAGCCGCGTACGCCTCCCGCAGTTCCTCAGAGATCTGCAGCCCTT
>DASRJV010000279.1:0-3043 GCA_035649295.1 Propionibacteriaceae bacterium | reverse complement strand
TGCTCCGGTCACGCAGTATTGGTCCGCCACCGCCTATAACCGCGACACCCACACTTTGATCACAGACGTCGAGCGTGCCGGACGATCCTCTCAAAGCCCCGGCCTCCAGACCAACGCCGACGGATCGGTCGACCTCTACTTCGGCCCAACGCCGCCCGCCGGTCGCGAGTCCAACTGGGTCCCCACCGACCCCCAAGGCCGATTTGAAGTCCTGTTCCGCTTCTACGGACCCACGCCCGCGCTGTTCGACAAGTCCTGGAAACTGACCGACATCGAACGCATCGCACCATAGCCGGAAAGGATCGGACAGTGACGGATTCAGCTACCAGATCGAGCAGTGGACGATTGCTCGGGAAGAGTGCGGTAGTGACAGGTGCCGCAGCGGGGATCGGTCGCGCGACGGCGGACCTGTTCGCCCGCGAGGGCGCGCGCCTCGTTGTCGCGGACATCAATGCCGATGGCTTGGCGACGCTGCGGGACTCTCTTGCGAATGTGAACGATGATGTGGCCGTTGTGACGGCGGACGTGTCCAAGCCCGAGGACGTACGCCGGATGATCGACGTCGCGGTCGATCAGTATGGGCGGCTCGACGTCGCGGTCGCCAACGCGGGCATCATTCCGCTGGCGTCGGTAGTCGAAGCCACGCTCGATGACTGGGAAGAGGTCATGGCCATCGACGGGCGCGGCATGTTCTTGACCTGCAAGTACGCGATCGAGCAGATGTTGATCAACGGCGGCGGGTCCATCGTCTGTCTGTCCTCGATCTCGGGTATGGCTGGCCAGGCCCGGCAGTCGACCTATGGTCCGGCGAAGTTTGTCGCCTCTGGCCTGACCAAGCACTTGGCGATCGAATGGGCCAGCCAGGGCATTCGGGTCAATGCGGTGGCGCCAGGAACTATCAACACCGAACGCGTGCGGCAGCTCCCGGACGAACCCGGCGGGTCGGAATACGTGGAGGGCATCAAAGCCGCGCACCCCATGGGAAGGCTGGGGGAGCCCAGCGAGGTTGCGAACGCGATCTTGTTTCTGGCTTCCGACGAGGCATCCTTCATTACCGGCGCGATCCTCCCGGTCGACGGGGGATTTCTCGCCCAGTAGGGCGACATGGGCACGTTACGCCTGGAATGCGCCCTGAGCCACGCAGGCTTCGACAAGCTCAGGGCACAGTACGGGCTCGGTCGTCGCCTAGCTGCTCGCTGGCTGCGTCGGGGAGCTCGGCTGCTCTGACGCGCCAGTCGCCCCGATGTTCTTCCCTTGCAGCGCCTCGATCAGATCGCGTTCGCTGTCCACACTCAGGTTGGTCTGAATCACGTTCGGGTTGTAGGGCCTCAGCGCCTCGATGACCCGGTCCACGGTGGCGTTGCGAGCCAAGAAGAACACGGCCGCCTTGCCAGGCTCCAACGTCTGCCCGATCTGGCGAATCAGATCGTCGTCCACGCCAATATCGGTCAGGGATCCGGTGATAGCGCCTGTTCCTGCACCAACACCAGCTCCGACGGCCGCGCCGGCCAGCGGGTTGAGGAACAGCAACCCGATCAAGGTGCCCCACAGAGCACCCGTGACTGCGCCGGAGCCGGCCATCATCGCAGTGAGGTTCACCGACTGATGGAGCTTGACCTTGCCGTCCGCGGTGCGTTCCACCCAGGCCGCATCCGCCAGTTCCAGCAGCTGTTGCTTTGCGAGATCTTGGCCCAGGTCGAGCACTTTCTCGGCCGTCTGCGGGCTGTCGAGTCCGAATACGAGCAACTGGGACATGACGAATTCCTTCCTTAGGTGCCGACGCCTGAGCTTCATATCCACTCAAGCGCAATTGCAGTCATGAAGCCATAGTCCGGCCGCTGCTGTTTGATGGTCGCAGGAATCGCCTCGCGGGATTGCGCTGAGAAGCCAATCATTGTCCGCTACAGATCAGGAGGAGACATGATCAACTACGCGCTCGATGGCAAGGTTGCCGTCGTTACCGGAGGGGCTTCAGGCATCGGCCTCGCATGTTGCCACGCGCTGGCTCGCTCGGGTGCAGCCGTGTCGGTGTGGGACCTGAACGTCGAGGCACTGGAGACGGCAGTGGCCGAGTTGGAGCCGTACGGCCGCCCCACCCATACGGCTGTCGTCGACGTGTCTGACTCCGATCGGGTCAGTGAGGCGATGGAGGCTGTGGCCAACGATCTTGGCCGGGTCGACATTGTCGTCGCCAACGCCGGCATTGGTGGAGAGCAGAAGCCGACAGCGGAGTACAGCGACGCCTCCTGGCACAAGGTGATCGGGGTGAACCTCGACGGCGTTTTCTACACCCAGCGTGAGGGCATCAAGGCGATGAAGCGCACCGGTGGCGGTTCGGTGATCAACATGGCTTCGATCTTGGGCCAGGTCGGTTTCGCCATGTCCAGCGCGTACGTCGCGGCCAAGCACGGGGTGCTGGGCATGACGAAGGCGGCGGCCTGGGAGCATGCCGCCGACAACGTGCGGGTCAACGCCGTGGGGCCAGGCTTCATCATGACCCCGCTGCTGGAGGCGAACCTGGACCAGCCGGCGATCGACTTCCTCGCCAGCCAGCACGCGCTGCAGCGGATGGGCCGACCAGAAGAGGTGGCCGAGCTGGTCGCGTGGTTGGGCAGCGATGCCGCCACGTTCGTCACCGGTGCCTACTACCCGGTGGATGGCGGGTATCTAGCCCGCTGAGGCGTGGAAGATCATGGCGCTAATCCATGATCATCGCGCACTAATCGCCCACTCGAGCGCCCGCGGGTTCACGGGGCAGTTAGTGCGCTCTCGATTACCGGCGCTTGCCTCGGCGCTGTTGACATCGATCAAGCGCCGTGGTCCGCTGGCCCCAGAGCTGTACCAAGGTTGTTCACGCTGTGCGCGGCATGTGCACACGCCACGCACAGCGCGAACAACCCATGCAGCGTGGGATGTTCAAAACCCCACTCGCCGTTGTCCCAGCAGTTCCGCGCCCTACCGGGTCCCGCTCACCACAAGCATTTCGCACGGGCCAACGAATCCGTCGGGACCCTCGTACGCCGCCAGTTCCGTGGTGATCTCT
>DASRJV010000278.1:0-2155 GCA_035649295.1 Propionibacteriaceae bacterium | reverse complement strand
CCCCCCGGGCCCCCCCGAGCCCGGACCGGGCGGGCTCGCCTTCGGCGTGGAGGTCTCAGACATCGAGTCTGTCTGCCGGCACCGAGCTCAGCGCGGGAAGCTGATCCGGTGCTGTGCCGTCGCCTGCCGACGACGGCTCGGCCGGCTTATCGCTCGCTGCGGTGGCTCGCTCCTTAGCCACCTGGCGAATGCGCAGGAATGTGGTGCCTACCAGAACGATGCCGGCGGCAATGGCGATCGCCCAGCCGGTGGTGCCGTTCTGGGTCACCTGCACCTCGATGTCGAACGGACGCCCGATGGGCCGCCCGGATTCGGTCATCAATTGAGCTGTCACTGGTACCACGCCGTTGGCCTTCGCCGTCACCTCGGCGTTGCCGGTGAAGCTGTCTTGCGCCCGGATCTCCGGAGCATTGATCGTTTTGATGGTGAGTCGCTGACGGTTCTCGGAGTTGAACACCAGGCTCACCTTGACAGCCCCAGCATCTGGGCCTGATCCGTCGGCTTCCAGCATGTTGGTGATCGTGATCGGGAACTCGACGCCTTCACGTGCCACGGTCTGGACCCGAGGGCTGCTGCGAATCTGGATCTTGTCCAGCAAGATCTCATCGAGTGCCGCCTGCTGGGGACCGAGGAACGCTCTGCGCGCCTCATCATTTTTGCGCCACTTGGCACTGGCGGCC
This sequence comes from Propionibacteriaceae bacterium, assembly GCA_035649295.1. Classification (GTDB taxonomy): domain Bacteria; phylum Actinomycetota; class Actinomycetes; order Propionibacteriales; family Propionibacteriaceae; genus Microlunatus. The sequence goes on along the minus strand of DASRJV010000278.1, from coordinate 1,475 downwards.
AGCGCGACTGCGGCATTGCCCTCGGCCCGTGCGGTGGTCGGATCGACCAGCAGGTCGGCGTAGGTATCGTTGCTCAACTCGAACCTACTGAGGCTGGTGAGCTGGCCCTCGGTGAGCTGAGCATCCTGTGCGGCCTCGCTGTAGTGAAATTTCATCGACCAAGCTGTAGGCGTGGACCTGAGTAGCTCGCTCAGCGTGAGCGTTTTCAGCCAAGGCGCCTTGAGCTCCGGAGCACCGTCTGCAGCCTGCGCCGCCGTGCTGATCAGCCGAACCTGTCCGCGGGCCAGATTGTCTCGCGCTGCCGTTGCCTCGATCCACGTATCGGTAAGCATCCGCTGTCGAGTTTGGACTGGGGTGTTACGCGGATCCGGACCGGGCCCGCCGTCCTCAACGGCCCTTGCGTATCTGACGATTGGCACCTGATTGGGTCCGACGAGCAGCGGCGCTGGACCTCTGGCCGATGTGTCAGCAATCAGGACGGCAGTGGGTTGAAGGGCAGCGGCGGCCTCGGCAGTGTCCGCATCAGCGGTGCCTCCAGCTGGAAGTACGAGAAGCGGCAGCGATCTGGTCGCTTCCACCAGTTTGTTGGCATTTGCCGCGTCGCTGAGGACCCTCTCTTGGCCGTTGTGGACCAAAGCAGCAATGTCAGGTGAGCCGTAGAGCAGTTGAAATCCGTCGTGGGACGACTGGAGAAACTCGAAGCTCTCAAGCCATCCGGCGGCATCGGTCTGACCGGTACCCGCCGATGTCGTTCCCTCGGAGTCAAGCACCTGATAGCCGCCCGCCATGGTTTGGAGCTCCCGGATCAGCGCAGGGTCCACCGCGAAGCTCGTGCTGGGAGTTACCGCAGCCTTGAGCAGGGCCGTCAGCCGACCATTTTGGCCAACCTCAGCTGCCAGGTGATCATCGGACAGCACCCCCTTTCGCACCAGTGAAGGGCGCGAGTTGAGGACAACGAGCGAGGTCATTGTCAAAGAGCTGCTCGGCTTAGCGGCCAGCACCGGCACGAGTGTCCGGGCACGACCGACGGCGACGTTATTGCCCCTCTGCAGGACGTGGACGCCCATCAGGTAAGCACCCTCGGTCGGCGACAGCTCTAAGTCGGAGACCTTGGCACGCAGCCTGAAGTCGACGGAGGCACCCGGCTCGAGGTAGGGCTTGGCGGCTGTGAACAGATCCTGGAAGGCGCCGATGTGGCGGGCGCCGAGGGGGTCGTTGGATTCCGATGCCAGCGCCTGTTCCAAGCCGTCCCGATCGAGGATCGGGGCTTGGTTCCTCCAGAAGAGAGCCTCCAACCGGAAGAGCCGCCCTTTGCTGATGTTTGTGACCCGGCCGGTGACGGTGACATCGCCATCTCGGGTGGGCAGCTCGGGCTCCATCGACGTCAGAGTGATGGCGACTGAGGCGACTGGCTCGGCTGCCACAGCCGGCGCCGCCACCAGCCCTAAGCCCAATAATGACCCGAACCCCGAAAC
>DASRJV010000277.1:0-2494 GCA_035649295.1 Propionibacteriaceae bacterium | reverse complement strand
TAAAAGGCAAACACCGCGGGCACGTACGCTGCTGGGCATGACCACGGAAACCCTGCCAGCGCGTCGCGGGCGCATCCGATTTCCCGACATCAGTTCGCGCGCGTACGAGCACCCGGCCGATCGCGGTGCTCTGGTGGCACTGCGTGCCATTCCCGGCTTCGACTCGGTCCTGAAGACACTCTCCGGAGCCATCGGAGAGCGCAGCATACGGTGGCTTTACCTGGCCACTGCGATCCGCGTCTCGCCACGCCAGTATCCGCGCATCCACCAGATCCTGGAGGAGTGTGCGACGACGCTGGACGTGCAGCCCGTTCCGGAGCTGTACATCGAGCAGGATCCCACTCCTCAGGCCATGGCGATCGGCCTCGACAAGCCGATCATCGTGATCACCACCGGAATGCTCGAGCTGGTCGACGAGGAGGGACTGCGGTTCATCATTGGGCACGAGGTCGGACACGTACTTTCCGGGCACGCCGTCTACCGCACCATGCTGCTGGCATTGATCAATCTCGCTGCTGCCATGGAATGGCTGCCGCTCGGCGCCTGGAGCATCCGGGCGATCATCCTTGGCCTCAATGAGTGGTTCCGGAAGTCGGAGTTGTCCTGCGATCGTGCCGGTCTGCTGTGCTCGCAGGATCCCGACGCAGCCCTGCGGGTACACGCGAGCCTGGCCGGGGCCAGGAACCCCAACGACATGGATGTCGCCGGCTTTCTGGACCAGGCCGAAGAGTATGAGACGCGGGGCGACGTGCGCGACAGTGTGTTGAAGCTCTTGCAGCTGAGTGGAAAAAGCCATCCACTGGCAGCATTGCGAGCGGCCGAGCTTCAGAAATGGGCGGCCGGTCCGCACTATGCCGAGATCCTTGCCGGGAACTACCCGCGCCGTTCCGACGACAAGGAAGCTCCCATGAGCGAGGAAGTCAAATCCGCCGCCAACTCCTACAAAGAGAACTTCACAACCTCAGGCGATCCCCTGTACAAGCTGGTCGGCAAGATCGGCTCGGTAGCAGGAACCGCCGGCGGGTCGGCGGCGAACCGGATGCGCGATTGGTGGCGAGGCGGTCAGGACTCGGGGACGGAATCGTGACGACATTGCAGGTGGGCGGACATGGCGACCAGGTTGATCCCATCGCCGAGGCGGCGGCGCGCGGAGCGACGCTGGCGCAATTCTTCCTAGGCGACCCGCAGGCCTGGAAGGGGCCAGAGATCAGGTACGCCGGCGGCGGCGCCGCGCTCAAGGCCGCAGCCCAACAGGCCGGCATCACGCTCTACGTGCACGCGCCGTACGTCTTGAATGTGGCAACCACCAATAACCGGATCCGCATCCCCAGCAGGAAGTTCCTGCAGCAATACCTCGATGCGGCGGCCGAGGTCGGCGCGACAGGTGTGATCGTGCACGGCGGTCATGTGTTGAAGAACGACGATCCAGCGATCGGCTTCGACAATTGGCGCAAATGCATCGACGGGCTCGAGATGCGAGTCCCGCTGCTGATCGAGAACACTGCCGGCGGTGACAACGCCATGGCACGCCGGCTGGACCGCATCGCACAACTCTGGGACGCGATCGGCCAGGCGAAGGGCGGTGACACGGTTGGCTTCTGCCTCGATACCTGCCACGCTCATGCAGGCGGCGAGGAACTGGTCGGCCTCGTCGATCGGGTCAAGGCCATCACCGGCCGGATCGATCTAGTGCATGCCAATGACTCGCGCGACCCCTTCGACTCCGGCGCCGACCGGCACGCAAACTTCGGCGAGGGCGCGGTCGGGACCGCAGCCCTCGCGGAGGTCGTGCGTACGGCGTCGGTCCCCGTCGTCGTGGAGACACCGGGTGGACGAGAGGGTCAGGGCGCCGACATCGCATGGCTCAAGGAGAACGTCTAACTACTCCGACTTGTCAGCATCAGTGGTCGTCATCGCAACCACCGACGCTGACAAGTCGGCGCGTGATCAGGTCGTACTGCGGGCGACTTGCTTGACTCCGACCCAGAGGCCGGCAACGCATGTGATGATCGCTGCGAGGACGGCCCATGCGATCGCCGGATCATCGAACGTGCCGGAAAACAGCGCACGCTCCGCATCCACGATGTAGGTCAGCGGGTTGAATTGACCGAGGATCTGGATCCAGCGCGGGCCGGCATCCAGCGGCAGCATCATGCCGGACAAGATCAACAGGGGGAACAGCAAGGACTGTTGCACCGCCCAGAACATCCACTCCCGTTTCCGCGATGCGATGGCCAGCGCATTGGAGAACGCGCCCAGGCCCACCCCGAAGACTCCGAGCAGCAGTAATCCAGCGAGCACGGGCAATGGGTAGAGCTTGAACCCGAACGGGATGGACACCAAGACGACCAGAGCCGCCTGAACGACGAGCGGCGCCAGTTCCTTCAGAGCTTTCCCGATCAAGATCGCCGAGCGGTGCAGCGGACTCGCAAGGACTCGCTCGTAGGAGCCCAAGCTGATCTCAAACAGAAGGTTGGAGCCGGTGGTGCTCGTT